>NZ_FR898092.1:0-7342 GCF_000437175.1 Ruminococcus sp. CAG:330
ATTATATCACATTCATTCGCCTTTGTCAAGAAAATATATTTTAAGGTTTCTTGGCCCTTTTTGTTTACTGTGCACAAAAGTAAGGGGTATCCATCCGCATAATCCAAAACGCCCGCAGAACCGTTCGATTCTGCGGGCGTTTTGGATTTCTCTTATTATATATCAGCTTATGCCATCAGCTTGACCATAACTGCCTTCTGTGCGTGCAGACGGTTCTCGGCCTCCTCAAAGATCTCGTTGGCATGTGCCTCGAATACCTTTGTGGTGATCTCCTCTTCCCGGTGTGCCGGCAGGCAGTGGAGCACCATGGCATCAGCGTGTGCCTGTGCCATAACGTCGTCGTTGATCTGATAGCCGTGGAATGCCTTCCGGCGCTTCTCTGCTTCGCCCTCCTGACCCATGGAAGCCCATACATCTGTGATGACAACATCGGCATCCTTGGCAGCCTCCAGCGGCTGGTTGGTCATCTGGAACTTGTCGCCGTACTGTGCAGCGAAGTCCAGCACTTCCTTGTCCGGCTGGTAGTCATCCGGGCATGCGATGGAAACCGCCATGCCGACTTTCAGGCAGCCGACAATGAGGGAGTTTGCCATGTTGTTGCCATCGCCGATGAAGCACATCTTCAGTCCGGCAAAATCCGTCTTGAATTCCCGAATGGTCATGAGGTCTGCGAGAATCTGGCACGGGTGGCAGAAGTCTGTCAGACCGTTGATGATCGGGATGGAGCCGTATTCTGCCAGATCCTCCACTTCCTTCTGCTCGAAGGTGCGGATCATGATGCCGTCCAGATAGCGGGACAGAACCCGTGCGGTATCCTGTACCGGTTCGCCTCTGCCGATCTGGAGATCGTTTGCAGACAGGAACAGGGGGTGGCCGCCCAGCTGGTACATACCGGTTTCAAAGGAAACACGGGTGCGGGTGGATGCCTTCTGGAAGATCATGCCCAGCGACTTGCCTTTCAGATGGGGATGCGGGATGCCGTGCTTCAGCTCGTACTTCAGCTGGTCGGCGAGATCCAGAATTTCGATGATCTCCTCGGTGCTCAGGTCGAGCATTTTCAGTAAGTGTTTCATAGTCTTGTTTCCTCCATGTTATTTCGACAGAACGTCCGCCAGAATGGCAACGCCCTTTTCGATCTCCTCGTCTGTGATGGTCAGCGGCGGCAGCAGACGCACCTTGTCCTTTGCCGTCAGCACCAACAGCCCCTGCTCCAGCGCTGCGTTTGCCACGTCAATGGCTTTCTTGTCCTTGAGGGCGATGCCCACCATAAGACCCAGACCGCTGACACCTGCCACACCGTCCAGCTTCGCCAGCTTCTCCCGCAGCAGCTTTGCCTTGCGCTGCACCTCGTCTAAGAAGCCCGGCGCAGTCACGGTGTTCAGCACTGCCAGACCGCCGGCACAGCAGACCGGATTGCCACCGAATGTCGAGCCGTGTGAGCCTTTGTCCAGCACGCCGGCACACTTCTCATTGGCAAGGCATGCGCCCATGGGCAGACCGCCGGCAATCCCCTTTGCCAGCGTGGTGACATCTGCCTTGTGTCCGAACTGCTCGCCGGCGAGGAACGTGCCCGTTCTGCCAACGCCGGTCTGCACCTCGTCCGCCATGACCAGAATGTCCCTGGCGGCGCACTTCTCGAATACGGCATCCACAAATGCCTGCTCCAGTGCGTTCACACCGCCCTCACCCTGGATATACTCCAGCATCACGGCACAAACGGTGTCGTCCAGTTTTGCCTCCAGATCGGCGATGTCGTTGGCGACCACGTAGTCGAAGCCCTCCACGAACGGAAAGAAATAGTTGTGGAACACGTCCTGACCGGTGGCGGACAGGGTGCACAGGGTTCTGCCGTGGAACGAGTTTACCAGCGTCAGAATCTTGTGTCTGCCCTTGCCGTACTTGTCGAAGCTGTACTTCCGTGCCAGCTTGATGGCGCACTCGTTTGCCTCTGCGCCGCTGTTGCAGAAGAATACCTTTTCATAGCCGGTAGTCTGGCAGAGCTTCTGGGCGAAGTCTGCCTGTACCTTGGTGTAGTAGAGGTTGGAGGTGTGCTGCATGGTCCTGACCTGCTTGCAGACCGCCTCCGTCCACGCCTCATTGCAGTAGCCCAGCGAAGTGGTGCCGATGCCGCTGCCGAAGTCGATGTAGGTTTTTCCGGTCTCATCGGCGCAGGACTCCCCTGCACCGTGGTCGATGACCACCGGAAACCGTCCGTATGTTCCCATGACGGACTGGTTCATTTGCTCTTGTGTTGTCATTGTCATGACCTCCTATTGGATCAGCCGGATTACCGGAACTGGGTACCGATGCCCTCGTTGGACAGGGTTTCGATGAGGATGGAGTGGGGCACTCTGCCGTCGATGATCGCCGTCTTTTTCACGCCGCGGCGCACAGCCTCCACGCAGCAGTCGATCTTCGGGATCATGCCGCCGGAAATGATGCCCTTGCGCTTGAGGAACGGCACTTCGCTGACGTTGACAAAGGGAATCAGTGTGGACGGATCCTCCTTGTTCCGGAGCAGTCCGGCAATGTCCGTCATCAGGATCAGGTTCTCTGCCCGCAGCTGTGCGGCGATGCGTGCCGCAGCGGTGTCTGCATTGACGTTGTACGCCTGTCCGAACTCATCGGTCGCCACGGTAGCAATGACCGGAATATAGCCGTTGTTCAGGGCATCCAGAATGGGCTGCTCGTTGACCTTGGTGATATCGCCCACATAGCCCAGATCTTCGCCGTTGGGGCCGAGCTTCCGCTCTGCCAGCAGCATCTGTCCGTCGATACCGCACAGACCCAGTGCCTTGCCGTGGGTATGCGTCAGCAGGCTGACCAGCTCCTTGTTCACCTTGCCGGAGAGCACCATTTTGACGACATCCACCGCAGCCTCGTCTGTATAGCGCAGTCCGCCGATGAACTTGGACTCGATGTTCAGACGCTTCAGCATGTCGCTGATCTCCGGCCCGCCGCCGTGCACCAGCACGACCTTGACACCCACCAGAGACAGCAGCACAATATCGTCCATGACTGCCTGCTTCAGCGCCTTGTCGGTCATGGCGTTTCCGCCGTACTTGACCACCAGAATTTTGTTGTTGTATTTCTGAATGTACGGCAGAGCATCCACCAGCACCTGTGCCCGCACATTGTTATGAATTTCTCCCATTTTCTCGAAGTCCTCTCTTAGGAACGATAGTCCCCGTTGATTTTCACATAGTCATAGGTCAGGTCGCAGCCCCATGCGGTAGCAGAAACCGGCCCGTCCCCGATGGAAACCAGAATCTGAATCTCGTCCTCCAGCAGCACGGTCTTGGCAACGTCCTCGGAGAAGTCGATGCCTGCGCCGTTCTTGCAGACGTCCACCGAGCCGGCACGGGATGCCAGCGTCACAGCCACCTGACTGATGTCAAATTCTGCCGGTGCGTACCCCACTGCACACAGCACCCGTCCCCAGTTGGCATCCGAGCCGAACATCGCACACTTCAGCAGCGGCGAGCATACCACGCTCTTTGCCACGGCAATGGCGGTATCCAGATCGGCTGCGCCGGAAACCTTGCACTCCAGCAGCTTGGTAGCGCCCTCGCCGTCATATGCCAGCATTCTGGTCAGGTTCATCATAACGCAGTACAGCGCCTCCCGGAATGTCCAGTACTCCGCCGAATCCACAGCGATCTCCGGATTTCCGGCGTGGCCGGATGCCATGAGCAGACAGGTATCGTTGGTGGACTGGTCGCCGTCCACGGACAGGCAGTTATATGTCACCTTAACCACGTCAGACAGTGCCTTTTGCAGCAGCTCCGGCGAGATGGCTGCATCTGTGGTGATGCAGTTCAGAGTGGTCGCCATGTTGGGGTGGATCATGCCGCTGCCCTTTGCCATGCCGCCCAGACGGCAGGTCACGCCGCCCAGCGAAAATTCCACGGCGATCTCCTTGGCAAACGTGTCTGTGGTCATGATTGCCACAGCTGCCTCGTGTGCGCCCGCCGGACTTGCCTCCAGCTGTTTGCACAGCGCCGGCAGTGCCGCCTGAATCGGCTCCAGCGGCAGAATCTGCCCGATGACACCGGTGGACATGACCAGCACATCCTCCGGCTTCACGCCCAGTTCCTGAGCGGTGAGGTCACACATAGCCTCTGCCTTTTCCTCGCCGTCTGCGTTGCAGGTGTTGGCGTTCTTGGAGTTTGCCACAACGGCGATTGCCCTGCCGCAGGTGGCTTTCAGGTGCTTCTTCATCACCAGCACCGGTGCGCCCTTGACCTTGTTCTGGGTGTAGACGGCTGCCGCATTGCACAGGGTATCTGCGGCGACCACCATGAGGTCATTCTTCTTTTCCGGATTCTCCTTGATGCCGCAGTACACACCGCCGGCACGGAATCCTTTTGCGGCACAAACGCCGCCATCCACGAAGGCAAAGCCTTCCATTGCTACTTTTTCCATGAGGTATAACTCCTCTCTGATTGAGTTCGATTGATTCTCGGGGCAATGCCCTCTGTTATGGCAATACCGCACAAAGCTTGTGCGTAAGATGCGTAGTCGGATTTTTCGACAGATTGCACAGAAATTCCGCAGGCATACTGCCGTATGTCAAGGGATTTCTGTGCAGTATGACGGAAAATCAGCAAGCAGATTGCGTGCAAAGCCGCCAGGCGGGCTTTGTGCGGTGTTGCCTTATATTTTGATTACAGCAAACCCACGGTTTCGTCCAGTCCCAGCATAATATTCATGCACTGTACGGCTGCGCCGGAAGCGCCCTTGCCCAGATTGTCCAGACGGGAGCACAGGAGAATCTGCTCGGCATCGCCGAACACGAAAATTTCCATCTGGTTGGTGTCCCGCAGGTCGTTGCAACTCAGCTTGGTGGCAGTCATCTCTGCCGGTGTTTTCAGGGGCTGCACGTGCACGAAGTTGGAGCCCTCGTAGTGGCGTTCCAGCATCTCCTGCACCCGCTCCGGTTCTAGCTGGAAGCCGGAGACTGCCGCCTGAACGGGCACGCATACCACCATGCCGTTATAGTAATCGTCTACAATGGGGGTAAACATGGGCTTTTTCTCCAGACCGGAGATCTTCTGCATCTCCGGCAGGTGCTTGTGGTTGTTCGCCAGACCGTAGAAGCGGGGGCTGTACAGCTCCGGCGCACGGTCGGGGGATTCGATCTCGGCGATCATCTTCTTGCCGCCGCCGCTGTAGCCGGACATGGCGAAGCACTGCACCGGATAGTCCCTGGGCAGGAGTCCGCTGTGCACCATGGGATACACCAGCGAAGCGAAGCCGCTGGCATAACAGCCCGGCACTGCCACACGCTTAGAAGTGCGGATCTTCTCCCGATGTTCCGGCGACAGCTCCGGAAAGCCGTATGCCCAATCCGGATTGGTGCGGTGTGCCGTGGAAGCGTCAATGATGCGCACATCGGCATCCCCTGCCAGTGCCACAGCTTCTCTTGCGGCATCGTCCGGCAGGCACAGAAATGTCACATCGCTCTCCAGAATGGCAGCACGTCTTGCCTCCGGATCCTTTCGGTTCTCCTCGGTCAGGGTAATCATGGACAGATCCTTCCGGTCTGCCAGACGCTCGTGGATACGCAGACCGGTAGTGCCGGCCTGTCCGTCAATAAATACTTTTACAGCCATTTTTCACTCATCCTCATACAATCATTCCCGTGGGCATTTCCACAGGCTAAAGGCACAGGTCAGCACGACGATTGCAATCGCCCAGATGCGGGATACCGTCATTCCCAGATTCAGCACCAATCCCAACAGGATCTCTCCGCCGATCCAGAGCAGAACCGCCACGGCACACAGCGCCACGATAAATTTCAGCTGCCGTTTTTTCATGCCAGCTCCAGCTTCGCCTTTACCAGCTTCAGCTGTTCTGCCACAGCCTTCGGCGACGGGCCGCCCTGGGACACTCTGCCACGCACGCAGGTTTCCAGACTGATGGCATCGTAGACATCCTCGGTGAACAGCGGTGTCATCTTCTGATATTCCTCCAGCGGCAGGGTTTCCAGTGTCAGTCCCCTGGAAATGCACTCTGCCACCAGCGTGCCGGAGATCTTATAGGCATCCCGGAACGGCATACCCTTCTTGACCAGATAGTCGGCGCAGTCGGTGGCGTTGATGAAGCCCCTGGCTGCGGCGGCACGCATATTCTCCTTGTTGACACGCATGGTTTCCAGCATGGGGATGACGGTTTCCAGACACAGCTTCACGTTGTCCACAGCGTCGAAAATTGCCTCCTTGTCCTCCTGCATGTCCTTGTTGTATGCCAGCGGCAGACCCTTCATCATGGTCAGCAGTGTCTGGAGATCGCCATAGACACGGGCGGTCTTGCCGCGGATCAGCTCGGTGATATCCGGATTCTTCTTCTGGGGCATGATGGACGAACCGGTTGCGAACGCATCGTCCAGTTCGATGAACTTGAACTCCCACGAGCACCACAGGATCACTTCCTCCGAGAAACGGGAGAGGTGCATCATGATGATGGAGAGGGTATCTGCCAGTTCAATGCAGTAGTCCCGGTCGGAAACGCCGTCCAGACTGTTTGCCATGGGCGCATCGAAGCCCAGCAGGGATGCGGTCTCCTCCCGGTCGATGTGGTAGGTTGTGCCGGCCAGCGCACCGCTGCCCAGCGGGCACTCGTTCATGCGCTTTGCGGTGTCGTCCAGTCTGCCCAGGTCACGGAGCAGCATCTGCACGTATGCCAGCAGGTGGTGTGCAAAGGTCACCGGCTGCGCACGCTGCAAGTGGGTGTAGCCCGGCATCACGGTTTCGGTGTGCTGTTCTGCGGTGCGCACCAGTGCCACGGCAAACCGGTGTACCAGACTCCGCACCTCGGCGATCTCATCCCGCAGGTACAGGCGCAGGTCCAGCGCCACCTGATCGTTTCTGGAGCGGGAGGTGTGCAGACGCTTCCCCACATCGCCGTAGCGCTTGGTCAGCTCTGCCTCCACGAACATGTGAATATCCTCGGCGTTGGGGTCAAACTCCAGCTTGCCGCTGTCCAGATCTGCCAGAATCTCTTTCAGCCCCTGAATGATGAGGCTGCTGTCCTCCTTGGAAATAATGCCGCAGTCACCCAGCATCGTGGCGTGGGCAATGCTGCCCTGAATGTCATGACGGTACATCCGTGCGTCAAATGCGATGGAGGAGTTGAAGGCGTTCACGCCCGCATCGATCTCCTTGGAAAATCTTCCTGCCCAAAGTGCCATATCAAAACGTCCTTTCGTTCAAGATTATGAATTCTCTTCAAAAAACATGTCCCTGCCATGTTGTGCCTTTCAAGACCTGCCAATTAGGCTCCCCTGAAAGGGGAGCTGGCAAGCCGCAGGCTTGACTGAGGGGTTCTTCTGCAAAATCCA
>NZ_FR898092.1:7422-12145 GCF_000437175.1 Ruminococcus sp. CAG:330
CAAAAATTCACTGTGTTCAAGAAACGGAAAAGAGGCGACCGGAAAACAGCCGCCTCTTCCTCACCGGCAGGAGAACCGGTATTCAGGGGAATCACCGCAGTGTTCCCTTATTTTTGCAAAGCTTACTTGCCACGCTTCTGATCCAGTACAGCCTTTACGTGAATCGGCAGACCGAACAGGTTGATGAAGCCCTCTGCATCCTTCTGGTTGTAAACGTCTTCTGCGTCGAAGGTTGCAACCTCTTCATCGTACAGAGTGTACGGAGAAGTTACGCCGGCATTGATGATGTTGCCCTTGTACAGCTTCAGCTTGACATCACCGGTAACGGTCTTCTGTGTCTCAGTTACGAATGCAGACAGTGCTTCCCGCAGCGGGGTGTACCACTGGCCGTTGTATACGATATCGGCAAACTTGATGCTCAGATACTGCTTGGTTCTTGCGGTTTCCTTATCCAGGGTGATGGTCTCCAGAACATCGTGCGCATGGTACAGGATGGTGCCGCCCGGAGTTTCATAAACGCCTCTGGACTTCATGCCGACCAGACGGTTCTCTACCAGATCAGCCAGACCGATGCCGTTTGCGCCGCCCAGCTCGTTCAGCTTTTCTACCAGTTCTACAGCACCCATTTCCTTGCCGTCGATAGCAGTCGGGATACCCTTTTCGAAGTGGATGGTCACATAAGTGGGCTTGTCCGGAGCCTGAAGCGGAGAAACACCCAGTTCCAGGAAGCCTTCCTTCTCATACTGCGGCTCGTTTGCCGGATCTTCCAGATCCAGACCTTCGTGGGACAGATGCCACAGGTTCTTATCCTTGGAGTAGTTGGTTTCACGGTTGATCTTCAGCGGGATGTTGTGTGCTTCTGCATAGTCGATCTCTTCGTCACGGCTCTTGATGGTCCATTCTCTCCACGGAGCGATGATTGCCATATCCGGAGCGTATGCCTTGATTGCCAGCTCGAAACGAACCTGATCGTTGCCCTTGCCGGTTGCGCCGTGGCAGATGGCATCTGCGCCCTCTTCCAGAGCGATTCTTGCCAGCTCCTTACCGATGATCGGACGAGCGAAAGAGGTACCCAGCAGGTAGCGGTTCTCGTAAACTGCGCCAGCCTGTACGGTGGGGAAAATGTAGTCCTCAACGAAGGTCTTCTTCAGATCCAGGATGATCAGCTTGGAAGCGCCGGTCTTGATTGCCTTTTCTTCCAGACCGTCCAGTTCTGTACCCTGTCCTACGTCTGCGGAAACTGCGATAACCTCGCAGTTATTGTAATTTTCCTTCAGCCACGGAATGATGATCGAAGTATCCAGACCGCCGGAATATGCCAGAACAACCTTTTTAATATCCTTCTTTGCCTTAGCCATGAGTGTTTCCTCCATTAGCGTAAAATTGCATCGGTTCCCGGCGAACTTGTCCGCCGCAAATGCTCTTGACTCTTATTATACACCTTTTTCCGCAGTTGTCAAGCATTTCTGCATAATTATACGGAATTTTTTTCTTTTTTTCACATTTCACGAATAATATGCATTTCCATCGTATATTTCCGAATAAAACGGGAAAAACAAACAAGAATGGCCTCTGCCGCACCGGCAGAAGCCCTTCTCCCACGATCAGAAATGATCCTCTCGTTTGTCCCAAATCCCTTTTGCCGGTGCAGCGTTGTGCGCCGCTGCGCCTGCGGGTGATTTCATGATGTCAGCGCCGCTTTTAGAACCTGTCTTCACAAGAAATATATGTGGATTTTCGAGCATAATTTTGTTGCAGACAAGGCAAAAATGCGCAGGCAGGCTGTCGCCCGGCAAGCATTTTTTACGCAGTATGCAGCAAAATTTGCCGAAAAGACACTTGTATACGCTTGTGAAGATGGGTTCTTAGAACGCACGCTCGTAGTAGCCCAGAACCTCGCCGACAAATTCCCGGTGCAGCGGATCTTCGCCGTACCACTTCTCATAGATCTCCGGCTTCACGAAGCCGTCCTTCTGGAGCATGCTGGTGTACATTTTCCGGCAGACAAGCACACGCCGTGCCTGTGCAAAGGTGACAGAGCCGCCGACCTCCATGGGCTGCAAGCCGGTTTCCTTTGCCTTGTCGCAGTCTCTTCCGGAATTGGAGCCGCAGAAAGAGAGTGCGGGCTTATAGCCGATGTCAAAGAAGCTGACAGTAAACAGATCGTTTGCATCCAGGTACTTCAGGGTATAGCGGTTTGTGCGAACCACGCAGTGGAACGAGGGAACGCCCCACATCTCGCCCATTGCACCCCAGGAGGCAGTCATGGTGTTATAGTCCTCCAATGTGCCAGCCGTCAGGAGATACCACTCCTTTCCGATCATCCGAAACGGGTTGCACGCCAGCGAATCCAATTCTCTTTTCTTCAAGAACACTTGTCCCTCAACCATAATTCGATTCCTTTCACATTGAGATAGGAGCCCGTTTCGCACCTTTTTTCGTACGTCTTTTCGGCAGATTTTGCCGCTGGCTGCGTCAGAGATCCTTGCCAGACACAAAGTATGCCTGCGAATCTCTTCCTTGTCACCGACAAAATCATGCTCAAAAATCCGCACAGAAAAAGATACAAAACAAACTCTGAGGTAACACCGCACAGGGAGCGTGCAGCGTTGCCAGAAATAAGATAAATCTAACAGCAGGGAAACAATACCTTGCCATTTATATCCTACCACAAAAATCGTCAGACTGCAAGGGGAAATTGAAAATTTTCTGTCATTTTTGTATAATAATTTGAAATATCCATAGAAAAGACCGCCTTTTGGTCACGATTTCGGCAAAATGCCGAACTTTTTGCTGAGAAATGCGGAATTATGACCGGGGGACCGGCGATACCGTAGATTATGCGTGCCGTTTCTTTCCGCTGCAGCCGTACTTCAGGCGCAGCTTATCGGTCAGCAGGGCGATAAATTCCGAATTGGTGGGCTTTCCCTTGCAGTTATTCACGGTGTAGCCAAAAAAAGAATTGATGGTGTCCAGATCCCCGCGGTCCCATGCAATCTCAATGGCGTGGCGAATGGCACGCTCCACACGGGAAGAGGTAGTGTCGAACTTTTTGGCGACCGTGGGATAGAGCATTTTGGTCACGCTGTCCAGCAGGCTCTGGTCATCGATGGATGCCAGAATGGCGGCACGAAGATAGTGATACCCCTTGATGTGTGCCGGCACGCCCAGCTGGTGGATCATCTCCGTGACGACGACCTCCAGATTTTCCTCTTGAGATGCGGCAGAACGATTCCCCTCTGCCAGCCCCAGAATCCGCTTGCCCAGCGTAGAGATCTCAAAGGGCTTGAGCATAAAATACGACGCACCCTGCTCCATGGTCTGCCGCTCCAGAAATTCGTTCTCATAGGACGAAGTGATGATAAAAAGCGGTCTGTGCGCCAGTTCTTTGGATTTCGACAAAATTTCCAGCGCATCCAGATTTGGCAAAACGGCATCCATGACTACCACATCAGGCATGTCGTTCCGAATCGCATCCAGGATCACTCTTCCATCCCGCCGGCGGGTTACAACGTAAAGTCCCAGCGCACGCAGTTCATTGGCACAGGCAATCCCGTATTCCGTGCTGTCATCTCCGATCAGGACTTTCACTTTTTTGTTGTCCATTTTGTTACCTCCTGTTTTTTTGTTCTACTTGATAATTTTACCATAAAGCGTAGTACATTTACAAGTCAAAATTCTGTCGAAAAATGTCGAAATCTGTAAAAACTCAGAAAAACTTTTGAAATGTCATCACCGTTATTTTTGATTTTCAGTGACAATCCATGTCGAAATTATGTCGTACCTCAAATAATCGGCGGTGCCTGTGCTTTTTCTCCCCTTTTTCTGGCAAGACGCTTCTGCGTATCCGCCGGAGAAACGTGCTGGAGCACGGCGAGCACCACAAGACTGCCGTAGGCGACCCACGTGGGCAGGATCTCCATGCGGTAGAGCGCATCCACCTGCATCTCCATGATCTTGCTGTAGAACCCGCTCTCCGCCGCATAGGAGGTCACCCGATACAGCGCCGCCATACACAGCGTAATGCCCGCAGTCGCCGGAATCAGCGCCGTCCGGTTGCGGTGCAGCAGCACCAGCACAGCGCCAGCTGTCAGCAGCGCTGCGGCAGCGATCATGGTCTGCCCGTACGCCACGAAGTCCATGGGCCAGTTTTCTCCGGCACGGGCGTTCTTGATCCAGCCCCATGCGCAGCCAATGTCCGTGATCCAGACACACAGGACGGTACTGAGAATCAAAAGAATGCGCAAACTGATACAGCAAATGCGCAGCACCCGCTCCCGCCGCACACTGGCTGCGGTCTGTTTGCCCTGCGGCGCTTTGTCTTGCCCTTTCATCCTATGTATCTTTCCTTCCTTTGGTTCTGCATGTTTTTCAAATTTTTTGTGATATAATGAGAACCGCTTCCAAAATTTCACGCCGTTTCCACAGGAAATCTCCGGTTTCCTGGTTTTTGCGCTGATAAAATCCGCTGTGCCGTCCATAGTAAGGACAGCGCCACACAAGATCCTTCAAAAGAAAGCAGGTCTGAAATGTCATGATTCGAATCGTGCGAAAATTCGCAATTCTTTTTGCTGTGCTCACAGCGCAGCTCTACACCGCTGCCGCCTACTACGCATGGAGTCTGCCGGACAGCTACTACACCGCTGACAGCAGCACTCTGGAGCTGGATACAGCGCTGCACATTGCAGCCGTTCCGGCGGAGCACACGGTACAGGCGGCAGCC
>NZ_FR898092.1:12225-13494 GCF_000437175.1 Ruminococcus sp. CAG:330
TGGAAGTCCAGCAGATCGAAACGCCTCTGCTCGTCCCCTGCGGTCAGCCCTTTGGCATCAAGCTGCGCATGGACGGAGCACTGGTGGTGGGGATGAGCGATGTGGAAACCGCAGAGGGTTCCCGCTGTCCGGCACAGGAGGCGGGCATCCAGACCGGTGACCTCATCCAGTCCGTCAACCGCCAGTCCGTCACCACCAATCAGGAGCTTCAGGCGGCGATCTCCGCCTCCAAGGGCAGCGCCGTCACCATTACGTTCTCCAGAGAGGAGGACATTTACACCTGCACCCTGACACCGGCGTTCGCCGAAAAGGATGGCTGCTATGAGGCAGGGGTGTGGGTGCGGGACAGCAGCGCCGGCATCGGCACCATCACCTTCTACGAACCGGAGAGCGGCAGCTTCGGTGGTCTGGGGCATCCCGTCTGCGATGCGGACACCGGCGGTATTCTGCCCCTCGGCTCCGGCGAGGCGGGCGCTGTCACCATCTCCCGTGCGGTGCGTGGCACGCCGGGAAATGCCGGCATGCTGCAAGGCAGCTTCACCAAAGAACCGCCGCTGGGCGAGCTGCTGTGCAACAACCGCTGCGGGGTGTTCGGCACGCTCTACCGATGTCCCTCACCGGAGGATGCCGTTCCCATGGGGCTGAAACAGGAGATCGAAACCGGTCCGGCACAGATCCTCTGCACCGTTTCCGGCGACACGCCCCGGAAATACGACATCGTCATCGAGAAGATCGACTACACCGGCACGGACAACACCCGCAACATGACGGTCTGCATCACCGATCCGGCACTGCTGGAGGCGACCGGCGGCATTGTGCAGGGCATGAGCGGCAGTCCCATTCTGCAAAACGGCAGACTGGTGGGTGCTGTCACCCATGTATTTCTTGACGACCCCACACGGGGCTACGCCATCTTCTGCGAAAACATGGTGCGCTACGGGCTGTGCGGTTCGTGAGCGTCCGGTCTGATTCACTCCGGCGATGGGCAAACCATGCACAAAAACAAAAAACCTCACGGAACGCCCATCGCATTTGCGGCCGCCGTGAGGTCTGTTTTGTTTGCCCGTGCGCAGGATCTGACTCCCCGCCTTTCGGCAGCGCACTGAAACGATTCTGATTCTAATTAGTCGCTAAAACCGCTCTCTACCAGTTCTACCAGAGAGTTTACGGCAACCTGTTCGTCCGGACCATCTGCGATGATCTTGATGTCGGTTCCGCCTACAATACCCAGAGACAGAATGCCCAGCAGGCTCTTTGCGTTGACACGAC
>NZ_FR898092.1:13545-24891 GCF_000437175.1 Ruminococcus sp. CAG:330
CAGATCGAAGCCTTGAACTCATTGGCTTTCTGAATGAAAAAAGTTGCCGGTCTTGCGTGCAGACCTACCTGATTCTGTACTGTAACTTCTCTTACATACATAACTAAGCTCTCCCATCTGAAATTATGACGCAGGCGCCTGCATCATACATTGGATTTTTTCTACCATGTTTCCATTATACCGTCTTTTTTGCGTTCCGTCAACGTGTTTTTTGCAATATTTTCCCGATTTTTCGGAATTTTCTACGTGTTGACAGAACCGAAGATTCATTTCTTTCAAATCTTTGTGAAACATGACAACAAAACCAAAGCGTCAAAAAGGCATGCACATCGGTGAACACATTTTGTTAAACTATCACAAAGAAAACCGCTATTTTTTATCCAAATAGCAATCGTAAAGATCGGGGCGATGCGTCTTTGTGACCTCCAGACTCTGCGCAAGCCGCCATTCTGCGATGTTTTTGTGGTGTCCTGTAAGGAGCACCGGCGGGACTTCCTGCTCATGCCAGACCGCCGGACGGGTATACTGGGGATATTCCAGCAGCCCGTTGAAGTGGCTCTCGTCCTCGAAGCAGAGGGACTCCGGCAAAACGCCCGGCAGCATCCGTGCCACCGTGTCGATGAGCACCATTGCCGGAAGCTCGCCGCCGGTGAGTACGTAATCGCCGATGGAGATCTCCTCGTCTATTATGGTATCCAAAATTCGCTGATCTACCCCCTCATAATGCCCGCAGAGCAAAAATAAATGGGGCATTGCCGCAAGTTCCAGCGCCCGCTGCTGGGTGAGGACGCTACCCTTGGGGGAGAGGTAGATGCGGTGGGGCTGAGTACCCGCCTCTGCCTGCACCGCCTCATAGCAACGGTAGATCGGATCTGCCTGCATGACCATGCCGCGGCCTCCGCCATAGGGCACATCGTCCACACGGCGGTGCTTATCCAGCGTATAGTCCCGAATGTTCCAGCACTGTACGGTCAGTGCGCCGTTTTTCCGTGCCCGTCCCAGAATGCTCTCCGAGAGCACTGCCTCGCACATCTCCGGAAACAGCGTTGCCACATCAATCCTCATCGAACAGTCCCTCCAGCGGACGGATCTGCATGGTGCCGGCATCCAGATCGGTTTCCAGCACAACGTCCGGAATTGCCGGAATCAGGACGGTCTTTCCGGATTCGTCCCGCACCTCGTACACATCGTTGGCACCCGTCTGGAGCACATCGGTGAGCTTGCCGTAGCTTGCGCCGGTGTCGGCATCCAGCACCTCCAGCCCGATAAGATCCTGAATGAAGTACACGCCTTCCTCCAGCTCCACTTCATCCCGATCCATATACAGGATATGCCCACGGAGCTTTTCTGCCTCCTCCACGGTGCTGACACCCTCCAGACGAAGCAGCACATTGCCCTTTTGCAGACGGGCATCCGCCACCTGTACCGGCTTGTGCTCCCTGCCCAGATAGAGCGTTTCAAATTCGCAGAGAAATTCCGGATCATCGCACCACGGCACAACCTTGACATCTCCCCGCAGTCCGTGGACGTTGACAATTTTTCCGATTTCCAGATACTGTTTCATACGCATTCCTTTCCGCATATAACAACAGGCGAACATTGCTGTCCGCCCGTCCGTTTTTTAGTCGATCTCCACTGCGATCTTTTCGTTGCTCTTGGCCGCACCGGCACGCATAATGACACGAATCGCCTTTGCGATGCGTCCCTGCTTTCCGATGACACGTCCGGTATCCTCCGGCGCAACGTGCAGATGAAAGACAATGACACCCTCCTCGTTGGGGGCATCTTCTGTGATCTCAATAGCGTCCGGATTTTCCACCAATCCGGCAACAATGGTTTTCAGCAGTTCCTGCATGTTCCCAGCTCCTTTCTCATGTTCGGCCGATTGCTCCACTGGTCAGCCGTCCCGGCACGCTCTGCGCCAGACAGTTCACCGGCGGAGCAATCCTTGCGCCGCTCCTGCGGCACAACCCCGCACTTGGGCATACGCTTAGAGTACGCCTTCCTTCTTCAGGATTACCTTTACGGTATCGGTCGGCTGTGCGCCGTTTGCCAGCCAGGTCTTTGCCTTGTCAGCGTCCAGGCTAACAACGGTCGGCTCCTTGGTCGGGTCATAGTAACCGATCTCTTCGATGAAGCGGCCATCTCTCGGATAACGCTCATCAGCAACCACGATACGATAGAACGGAGCCTTCTTTGCGCCCATTCTTCTCAGTCTGATCTTTACTGCCATGTTAAAATTCACCTCCGTGTTGTTTCTTTGACATTAGGGCTTGTTTGAAAAATCCGTACATTTGCTAAAATACCCATAAATCACTGTCTGTGTCGTCGAAAATCCTTGTCAGGCGATAGCCTGCCTGCGAATTTTCTCCTAACATACAATCATTTCTGTGCATTTTCCCAAACATCGCTATTTTTCAAACAACCCCTTCAAATCTATGTCCAGCAGTTTCCTGCGGGATTGCTTATTTCTTCGGCGGCATCAGCCCCGGCGGAAGTCCGGGGATCCCGCCGCCTGCCATTCCCTGCAGCTGTTCCGGACTCATTGCCGAAAGCTGCCGCATGGCACGGCGGCTCATTTTGCCGCCCTTTCCCGTCGCCTTTTTGCCCAGCTGCTTCATCATCTTCTGCATCTGGTCAAACTGTTTCAGCAGACGGTTGACATCCTCCACCCTGGTGCCGCTTCCGGCGGCGATACGCCGCTTGCGGGAGGGGTTGATGATGGAGGGTTTTTCCCGTTCCGCCCTGGTCATGGATGTGATCATCGCCTCAATGCGGACGAACTGTTTCTCATCCACATCCACGTCCCTGAGCTTGTCGCCCACGCCGGGAAGCATATTGATGATGGAGCGGATGGAGCCCATCTTCTGAATCTGCCGGAGCTGATCCAGAAGATCGTTCATGTCGAACTTGTTCTGCTCCAGCTTCTTAGCGATCTTTGCGGCATCCTTTTCGCTGACGGTGCTCTCCGCCTTTTCAATGAGGGTGAGCACATCGCCCATGCCCAGAATGCGGGACGCCATACGCTGGGGGTGGAACTGTTCGAAATCGTCCAGCTTCTCGCCCATGCCCACGTACTTGATGGGCTTGCCGGTGACTGCCAGCACGGACAGCGCCGCACCGCCACGGGTGTCGGAGTCCAGCTTGGACATGAGCACGCTGTCGATGCCCAGCGCATCGTCAAACGCCTTTGCCACATTGACGGCATCCTGACCGGTCATGGCATCCACCACCAGCATGATCTCGTTGGGGTGCGCCAGTTTCTTCAGGTCTTTCAGCTCGTCCATCAGTTCCAGATCGATGTGCAGACGGCCGGCGGTATCCAGAATCACCACATCATGGCCGTGATCCTTGGCGAACCGCATTGCCTCCCGCACGATGATGCGGGGGTCGATCTGACCCATCTCAAAGACCTTGACGCCGGCACGCTCGCCCACCACCTGCAGCTGGTTGATTGCCGCCGGACGGTAGATATCGCATGCCACCAGCAGCGGATAATGCCCCTCTTTTTTCAGCATCTTCGCCAGCTTGGCGGCGTGGGTGGTCTTACCGGAGCCCTGCAGACCGCACATCATGATGACGCACGGCGGCTTGGACGGGAAGTTGATGCGTGCGTTCTCATTGCCCATGAGGCTGCACAGCTCTTCGTTGACGATCTTGATGACCTGCTGCGCCGGTGTCAGGCTGTTGAGCACCTCTTCGCCCACGGCACGCTCGGAGACCTTCTGCACAAAGTCCTTGACGACCTTATAGCTGACATCTGCCTCCAGCAGCGCCATGCGCACTTCCCGCATCGCTGCCTTGACATCGCTTTCCGTCAGCTTGCCGTGGGATTTCAGCTTTTTGAACACCTGATTCAATTTTCCGGAAAGTCCTTCAAATGCCATGTTGTCTCCTCCTCGCCTGTATTTCCAGCCGGCGCTTTACAGCAGCTTTTCTCCCTGCTGCACCGTTTCCAATGCCCGGCGGCATTCCTCCTGCACGGAGGCGTTGTCCGCCGTCTGCGACGCAATTGCCCGGATGGACTCGGAAAGCGCCGTGTAGTTCTCCCGCAGGGCGCACAGACGTGCCGCAAACTGAAGCGTGTCCTCCATTTTCAGGAGGATCTGTTCGCCCCGCTTGATGCCGTCCCGCACGCCCTGCCGGGTGATGCCGACCATTTCCGCAATCTCTCCCAGAGAGAGATCCGCACAGTAGTATAGCTCTGTCATGCGGTACTGGTGGGGTGTCAGAAACTCCCCGTAGCAGTCCAGCAGCATGGCGAACCGCAAATCCTTTGACATCCTGTGCCCTCCCTGTAAAAGCAATCTGCTTTACAAGTATACTCCATTTTTGCCGGTTTGTCAAGTCCGGTTTGTTCGTGATTCTGCACAAATTTCGGACTCTGCTTTTTCCGATTTGTCAATATATTTGCTTATTTTTCATGCTTTGTCTGCATTCGCCTTGACATCTTTCCGGTTTTCGCCTATAATATTGATAAGAATCGCAGTTTCCGACAGAAATTGTGCCATAGACGTGCGGTACCGGATACCGCACCAACAGAAAGGATGGGCATTATGACTTTTGATGAGATGTTTGCACAGGCAAAGGCACTGCTGGAAAACGCCAGTGCCAAGGACACAGACACCACCGTATCGGTGCAGTTTGATGTTTCCGGTGACGGCTGCGGCGCATTCTATGCGGTAGTTTCCGCAGACAGCGACGAGCTGACCATCGAGCCGTTTGACTATAAGGATCACGATGTACTGGTATCCGCAGATTCCGCTGCCCTGCTGGACGCTCTGCGCACCGCAGAAACCGCTGCGCTGGATCTCGCCGGCGAATGGGAGAAGATCGCCGCATTCCGCCGTGTTCTGGCAACCCTGCCGGCACCGGAAGAAAAGAAACCGGCGGCTGCGCCGAAGGCAGAGGCTGCTGCTCCGGCAGCTGCGGAGAAGAAGCCGGCGGCAACAGCTGTTGAGAAGAAGCCAGAGGCTGTCAAGCCGGCAGCTGAAGCTGCGGAAAAGAAGCCGGCGGCTGCTCCGGCAGCAAAGACCGCTGCGGTAAAGCCGGCGGCAAAGGCTACCGCTGCAAAGCCGGCTGTTTCGGCAAAGAAACCGGCTGCATCTGCCGCAAGAAAGTCTGCCAGAAAGAGCAAGTAAGAACCTGTCTTCACAAGCGTATACAAGTGCCTTCTCGGCAAATTTTGCTGCATCCTGCGTGAAAAATACTTGCCGGGCGACAGCCCGCCTGCGTATTTTTGCCTTGTCTGCAACAAAATTATGCTCGAAAATCCACATATATTTCTTGTGAAGACAGGTTCTAAGATATTAAACGATTCGACGGACGAGAACGGTATTTTGTATCCCATAAAAAAACCGGCTGTGACAGGCAATTGTCACAGCCGGTTTTGGTTTTCCTGTCAAGGCGACCCCGCACTACCGAATCAGCGTACTCCAGTCCGGCTCTTCTCCGGTCGCCTGAATTGCGTAGTATTGCAGGATGGCGAAAGCGTCATCCATTTCAATGGAATCGTTTCCATTCACATCCGCCGCCATCACCTGCGCCGGCAGCAGCGGACTCAGATTTCCGGCTGCCACATTGGAATAGGACTGGAGCGCCAGAAACGCATCGTCCAGCGTGATGTCCCCGTCCCCGTCCACATCGCCCTGTTTCCAGGTGGTGTTGGCGTACAGATAGCGTGGGTACTGAAGCACCTCCTCCTGTTCCAACTCTGCCAGCAGATTTCGTGCAGCGTTGTCCAGCAGCGGCTGCGCAGCGTTCTGCGGGAGCGCCGCCGCCTCGTTATACGCCTGATTCAGGCGTTCATTTCCGGCGGTTTCCAGCACATCGCTCTCCGAGACCGTCTGAAGCGCCGAGAGCAGCTGTGTCGGGTTGCTGCTGCCGTCGTTCTTAACGATCGCCTTGATTGCCATGTTGCCGATCTCGCCGCAATAAGGGTTGTCCGCACGGAATTTGGTGATATCCCACCAGTTATGGACGTTGTCCTGCAGGTAGCTCTGTCCCGGCAGAATGCTGTAGTGCCGGCTGAGGGTTTCCTCTTCCACAGACTCCTCCAGCGCCAGATACAGCGGTGCGCCCTTGCCGTTGGCACGGTCGGTGAGCTGCAATGTCACGGAAAAGCGGTCGCCCTTTTTCAGCGCCACAGGCGTCACGGGCACATTTTTATAACCGCTGTAGGAGAGACTGCCGGTGTTTCGGGTCAGCAGCTGTCCGTCTGTGGGATCTTTCGCATCCTGCGACAGACGATAGACACAGACGGTATAGTACGCAGTATCCGCATGCTCCATGTTGTCGCCGGCGTTGGGGAACATGACGGCGGTCAGTGTGCCGTCCTCCTGTGCGGTGAATACGTTGGCAGCGCATGGCGTGCGCAGACCGCAGTAGGACACAGTGCCGTCATACTGATAGCACGTTTCATCCTCTGCCGCCCGCATGTGCACGCTGCCGAACTCGCACAGGGACGGCTCCTCGTAGGAGATCCAGAAGTAGCCGTCATAGGCATCGTCGCCCCAGCTGTTCCGCACCAGCCATGCTCCGTCCTTCTTGGGGCGGCTCTCCAGCGCAAAATTCATGCGGGAATAGCTGTCGTCCCAGCCCACGATGAGCACGGCGTGGTCAGCGTAGGTTCCGTCGTATTGATTCTGGTAATAGCAGCAGGATTCCCCGTTGTCGTGGTACAGCGTCTGGTCAGAGTGGAAGGACACGCTGACCGCACCGCTGTCCATGAGCCAGTTTTTGACGATGGATTCCGAGCCGGATTCCAGCTGCCAGATGGTGTCGGAGCTTTCAAAGCGGTAGTAGGACACGAAGCGCTGGTACTCCGAATAGCCGAACTCCCAGCGGGAGAGCGGCGCATAGCAGTCCCGCTGTGTGCCGCTGCCGGAGGCGAGGGCTGCCGATGCAATCTCGATGTTGCCGCCGCCCAGCCCTTTCTTATCGTTGGCAGCTATGAGGTAGTCGCCGCTGGTGAAGTCCCCCGGCTGGTTATGGTCGGTAAAGGTGTACCAGCCCAGCGATGCCTCGGAGAAGTTCAGTTCGCCGTTTTCATCCAGCCACTCGTCCGGAATGTCCAGTCCCTGCTTCATGATGTTGGATTCGCAGGCACCCAGCGTGGAAAATGCCCAGCAAAGCCCTGTCGAGCCCTGATTCTTCGCCCTTGTGACATAGCTCGTCCCGTCCACATCCCGCAGGTCATAGCTGGACGGCAGATTCGCTGCACTCCGCAGCCCCTCGGCACCGGATACGGATGTTTTGGAAAACGTCTGCTCCGTGCCGTCCGCAGATGTCACATGCGGTGCAAGCCGTGCGCCGTTCTGCGTCAGGCTGGTGCGGATGATGTCCAGCGGTTCCGGCGTTTCCTGTACAGCTGCCGCAGGGACAGCCGCAAAAGGAAGACATGCGCACGCCAGCAGCGCAGCCATTGTGCGTATCACTCCATTTTTCTTCATAAAGACCTCCTAAATCGCATCTGCATGCCAGAATTCCCCGTGCAGATTTTTTCCGATGCTTCGGATGATTGTATATATTATACCATAATTTGTTGTACAAGTCAACAATTGCATTTGCTTTTTCACAAGTAAGCCCCTTGATGCAGTCACGAGGAGGTGGCAAAATCAGGAAAAAGCGTGCTGTAACGTGGGAGGGTTATTGTGCGGCAAAAAGCAGCATGGAAAAGATGACACGAAAGAACCCCTCTGAGCGTCTGTTTTTGTGATACGAAACCAACGGACACGGCACGCCGTGTCCCTACAAGAACAAAAAGCATCGTGCAGAAACAGAGAGAAACGAAGTCGTTTGATTCGTCAGGCTGCTCCAGCTGAGCGCAGCTGGCGAGGTGTTCTTAGAGGGCACGTGCCCTCTAAGTCGCCGTCCGCAGACGGCGAAATCCCGTGCCCATGCTTCTGGGCACACGGAGAAAGTGGGTGAGAAAAGCGACAGCTTTTCGAGGGCGGAGCGAACAAGACCGCTCCGCCCTGTGTCCCGCTTACAGCTCCTTGATTTTGAAAATATTCCAGTGGAATGTTTTCAACGGATTTCACATAACAAAAATAGAGAAAATATGCCTCCCTTGAAAGGGGAGGGGAACCGCCGTTAGGCGGTGGAGAGGTGTTCTAGTGAAATCTTTTATGTAATGTGTAAAGACGACCCCTCAGTCAGTGCTGCGCACTGCCAGCTCCCCTTTCAGGGGAGCCCTTACTTCCTCTTTTTCTTTGTTGTAGAGAACTCACGGACACGGCACGCCGTGTCCCTACAAGCACATTGAAGCATCATGAAAAGATTTCACCCCCTCTGCTTTCTGTTGGATCGCCGTGCCCCTAACCATATTTTACACCGGACACCCTGCGCCGGAATCTTCCTTTTTGAAAAAATGTTGCCGCCTGCGGATTTTTTTGAAAAAACACTTGCAATTTCTTTTTGGCTGTGTTATAATACAAGTATCTGATACGTGATGGTATTGGAAAACGGATTCCGGAATATAGGTGTGCGGGTCCTGTGCAACAAAGCACCGTGAACCATGTCAGGCGGGGAACCGAGCAGCATTAAGCGGATTGTTTTGTGTGCCGCAGTCAACCTGCACACCTATGTTCCGGAATTTTTTTCGGCATAGCGGGAGGTGCATCGATGTATCAGGCATTGTACCGAAAATGGCGGCCGCGCTCGTTTGACGACGTGATCTCACAGCCGCATATTACCACAGCACTGCGCAATCAGATTCGTGAGGGTCGGACTGCGCATGCCTATCTCTTCACCGGCTCCCGTGGAACCGGCAAGACCACCTGCGCACGAATTCTGGCAAAGGCGGTCAACTGCACCCGCAGCGCCGAGACGGGAAACCCCTGTCTTGCCTGCGACATCTGCCGGGATGCAGAGCTTGGCGCACTGGGCGACATCATCGAGATCGATGCCGCTTCCAACAGCAGCGTCGAGGATATCCGTGACCTGCGGGAGGGCACCGTCTATCTGCCGGAGCGCTGCCGTTATAAGGTATACATTATTGACGAGGTGCACATGCTGTCCCCCAGTGCGTGGGGCGCATTGCTGAAGGTCATGGAGGAACCGCCGGAATACGTCAAGTTCATTCTGGCGACCACCGAGGTGCACAAGGTGCCGGCAACCATTATTTCCCGCTGCCAGCGGTATGATTTTCACCGCATCCGCACCGCCGATATTGCCGCAAGGCTTCAGCACATCGCCGAGGCAGAACAAATCGCATTGGAGCCGGAGGCAGCGCAGCTGATCGCCCATCTTTCGGACGGCGGTATGCGTGATGCCCTCTCCCTGCTGGATCAGTGCGCCTCCTGCGGCGACCAGATCACGCCGGCGTTTGTCACTGCCACCGCAGGCGTTGCCGGACGGGACAGCATCTTCGCCATTCTGGAGGCCATCCAGGCACAGGATACCGCAAAGGCGCTCGCCCTCACCGGCGCACTCTACGACCAGTCCAAGGACATGGTGCGGCTGTGCGAGGAGCTGCTGGAACAGCTTCGCAACATGATGCTGCTTCGTGCCGGTTCGGGACAGCCGGAACTGCTGACCTGTCTGCCGGACGAACTGCCCAAACTCCAGCAGCTGGCGCAAAACGCAACGCTGGATACCATTCTGGGACAGATTTCCTGTCTTCAGGACTGCCGGGAGCGCATGCAGCGAAATCCTGCCAAGCGGGTGGAACTGGAGATGACGCTGATCCAGCTGGCATCCCCGCATCCGGTGACGGCAGCGGTTCCCACCGCTGCGGCAGCACCCCAGCCCGCTGTGCAGCAGCCTGCGCCGGCGGCACCGGAAACGGTGACAGCGCCCGCAGCCGGGGAAGCACCGGCGGAAAAAGCAAAGCCGCTGTCGGCGGCGGACTTCCGCCCCGTGGGAAACTGGGCGGACATTCTGGCGGAATACCAGAACGTCAATCCGGCGGTTTCCGGCAGTCTGGCGGAGTCCTGCGCCTATGTGGCAGGAAACACCATGCTGATTGTGGCAAAGAACCGCTTTTTTCTCACGCTGCTCAAAAACAAAGAGCACGCACTCTCCCTGCGAAAGACCGTCCAGCAGTTTCTGGGCGTGGAGTACAACATCCGTGCACGCTGTACGGAGGCGGAACAGCAGGGCTCCAGGGCGCAGGCTATCATTCAAAAAGCCATTGACAGCAAGTTAGATACTGCTGTTGAATAGAGTGGACAAAAACCAGGATAGAATCAAGAATATCAAAGGAGCGAATTTTCTCATGAGAGCAAGATTACCGAAACAGAACCAGGGCGGTGCGCAGAACATGAATGCGATGATCCGTCAGGCACAGAAGATGCAGGACGAGATCTCCGCACTGCAGGAGGATATCGAGGGCCGTGAATTTACAGCAACCGCAGGCGGCGGTGTTGTAACCGCTGTGGTATCCGGCAAGAAGACGCTGCTGTCTCTGGAGATCAAACCGGAGCTGGTAAACGGAGAGGACAGCGACATCGAAATGCTGCAGGATCTCATTGTCAGCGCAGTGAACGAGGCAGTCAACCAGGTTGAGGAAACCACAGAGAGCGAAATGAGCAAGATCACCGGCGGCGTTTCTCTTCCGGGTCTGTTCTAAGGTTCGATGCCATCTTATAATGCACTGCCGCTGGAGCTGCTGGCGGAGGAATTCGCCAAGCTTCCCAGCATCGGCATGAAAACCGCACAGCGTCTGGCATACTACATCATCTCCCAGCCGGAAGAGGATGTACAGGCGTTTGCCGATGCGCTGGTGTCGGCAAAGAAAAAGATTCATCCCTGCCCCTGCTGCCAGAATCTCACGGATTTAGAGCTATGTTCCATCTGTGCCGACGACACCAGAGATCACAGTATCATCTGCGTGGTAGAGGGACCGAAGGATGTTTCTGCCCTGGAGCGCACCGGAGAGTACACGGGCGTTTATCACGTTCTGCACGGACTGATCTCCCCCATTGACGGCATCATGCCGGACAAGCTGCGCATTCGGGAACTTCTGGCACGGCTGCAAAAGGGCGGTGTGCAGGAGGTCATCATGGCGACCAACCCCACCGCAGAGGGCGATGCCACTGCCATGTATCTGGCGCAGCTGCTGGAACCGCTGGGTGTCAAGGTAACACGTCTGGCGTTCGGGCTGCCGGTTGGCGGTATGCTGGAATACGCCGATGACGTAACGCTGTTTAAGGCGCTGGAAAATCGAACGGCGATGTAATCGAAAACGAAAAGCGGAAGCGACTCGGATTGTCGGGGGCTTCCGCTTTTTTGCTGTAATGGAACATGGCACGCCGGAACAAAAGGCATCGTGCAGAAACAGAAAGAAACGAGGTCGTTTGATTCGTTAGGCTGATCCAACTGAGCGCAGTTGGCGAGGTGTTC
>NZ_FR898093.1:0-1639 GCF_000437175.1 Ruminococcus sp. CAG:330
AAATCCGCATATATTTCCTATGAACACAAGCTCTTAATATCGGTTTGATATGACAATTTTTCTTTTACGTACGTTTCATAAAGAGCCTTTCTGTTAGGCTATACTTTCTTCTAAAAACTGCAAAGTCTGATATTATATCAGATATGAAAAGTATACTTGAGCCAATTCAAAAAATACTGGCATGCTTCTTCTTCTGTTTCAAACGAATTGAATGAAGTGCGTTTTCCTCGTTCTGAATAATAAGTGTACCATTTCCCATTAGATTCTTCTATGCAATATGTCTCATTTGGAAGACCGCCATTTAGGTCATATGCACGTTTGTCAATGTTTAATTCATTTAACTTTCTTTCTAATGCTTTTTTTGTCATCTTTATTCTGCCTTCATTCCCCGCAGATTCGCAGAATCGCCGCAGCCATCATGCAGGTGTTTTCCTCCAGCTGTTCCAGCGGCAGGAACTCATCGTCCCCGTGCATGTGGTAGTCCCAGTCGGGGTATTCCATGCCGAACGCCACACCGCCGGCAATGTCATGCACATAGGTGCCGCCGCCGATGGCGATGCACTCGCCCGGCGTGCTGGTCTGTTCCTCATAGACCGCTAGCAGATCCTGCACAAAGGGCGTGTCCTTGGGGGTGTGGTGGGGATCGCTCTGAATCAGCGCCTCGCACTGGAATCCCTTTGCCTCAAAGGCAGCCTGCACCTGTTCCAGAACTGCCTCCTTGGTGGTGCTGATGGGGAAACGGATGTCCACACAGCCGGTGAGCATGCCGTGCTCTGCGTGGAGCATGCTGCAAATACAGGTGAGTGCGCCGGATTCCGTGTCAGCGCAGGCGATGCCCAATCCATTGCCGTCGGTGCAGCCGTGGGGGAACAGCTGTGCCAGCGCCTTGCAGTCTGCGAAAGCGCTGTCGCTGCTCAGGTAGGTCAGCAGACCGGTGATAGCGTTGTCACCGCTCTCCGGTGTGGAGGCATGGGCTGCAATGCCCTTGTAGGCGAGTTTGTTCCCGATCCGGGTAATTTGACTGCCCTGCTCTTTCGTGCCGCAGAACGGCGCAGAGAGGCTGACAGAGGCATCCGCCGGAACGGCGTTTGGCGCAGTGCCGGCGGAGAAGCTGGCGATGGGGTCTGCGGTCTGTTTGGTGAACCGCAGCCGGAGCATGCCCTTTTCCAGATGGATGATGGGATAGCTGCCGTCCGGCGTGAATACCTGCGGCGGCATGGCAGCGTGCGCCAGATAATAGGCGAGGTCGGTGGAGCCGTTTTCCTCGTTGCAGCCCAGCAGGAACCGGACGTTTTTCCGGAGGGGAATTCCGGCAGCTTTGATGGCACGGAGGGCGTACAGTACCGCCACAGCCGGTCCTTTGTCGTCAATGGCTCCTCTGCCGTAGATGCTGCCGTTTCGGATTTCGGCGGTGAACGGATCAGAAGTCCAGTTCTCCGGAACTGCCGGAACCACGTCCAAGTGGCAGAGAATGCCCAGATGGGGCGGCAGGGTGCTGTCCCAGTCGGCTGCGCCCATGTGGTAATCGTAGTTGGTGCAGGTCATGCCGAGGGCACTTAGCTGTTCCAGCATGAAGTCCAGCGCATCGGCAGCGGGTTTTCCGTAGGGAAACCCGTCCTGCGGCTGGGGCGTGGCAACA
>NZ_FR898093.1:1671-16595 GCF_000437175.1 Ruminococcus sp. CAG:330
AAGCCGATAAGCTTGGAGAGGGTTTCCACGGCTTCGCTCTGGTGGGCGTGAATGTGATTTCTGACGGTTTCAGGCAGCATAAAAAGTTCCTTCTTTCTCTTATTGTATATAGAATATAGAAATAAACTGATTGCCAGCGGGTCGATTTCGGAATCGCTCTGATTTTATGCAAAATGTTGCTTGTAGGGACACGGCGTGCCGTGTCCGATGATAGAGGAAACCAGTGTTTCCTAAAAATATGTAAGAACACGATGAACCGTGTCCTTGCCCTTATTGCACCGCATTCAGTACCGTGCCGTCCTTGAAATAGGCATCCAGATTGTCCAGTGTGACCTGTGCAATGTTATGCAGCGCCTCGTTGGTGAGAAATGCCTGATGGGAGGTCAGCACCACGTTTGGCATGGATACCAGCAGAGAGAGCAGCGTATCCCGCTGTACCGTGTCGGAGCGATCCTCGAAGAAGAACTCCGTCTCCTCCTCGTAGACATCCAGTCCGGCGCCGGCGATCTTGCCGTTCTTGAGGGCATCCAGCAGGGACTCGCTCTCCACCAGCATGCCACGGGAGGTGTTCAGCAGATACACGCCGTCTTTCATCTGGGCGATGGTGTCCCTGTTGATGAGGTGGCGTGTCTGCTCCGTTAGCGGACAGTGCAGGGAGATGATGTCGCTCTTTGCCAGCAGCTCCTCCAGCGATACATAGGGGAAGCCGGCATCCTGTACGGGATAAGGGTCGTATGCCAGAACGTGCATGCCGAAGCCCTGACAGATGCGGATGAAGATCTGTCCGATCTTGCCGGTGCCGATGACGCCGACGGTTCTGCCGTGGAGGTCGAAGCCCACCAGTCCGTTGAGGGAGAAGTTAAAGTCCCGTGTGCGGAAGTACGCCTTGTGAATCTTGCGGTTCAGCGTCAGCAGCAGCCCCATGGTGAACTCCGCCACCGCATAGGGCGAATAGCCGGGAACACGCACCACAGGGATGCGTCCCCGTGCAGCGTCCCGATCCACGTTGTTGTAGCCGGCGCAGCGGAGGGCGATCATCTTGATGCCCTCCTGACACAGCCCGTCAATGACCGTGCGGTCTAGTGTGTCGTTGACAAAGGGAATGACTGCCTCGCATCCGTGGGCGAGGGAGATCGTATCCGGTGTGAGCTTGTGCTCGTAGTATTTGATGTGATAGTGCTGGTTCAGCTGGTCGAACCAGGTGCGGTCATAGGGCTTTGCGTCAAAAAATGCGATTTTTTTCATGGAAATGCCTCCTTATCGTTTTGGGAAAATACGCGGCTTCAGATGCCGCTGGTATAGGATGCGGAACGTGCACATGGTGTAGTCATAGCACAGGAACATGAGATTGGCGATGCCCAGCATGATCCATGCGCCGTACTTGCCGTAGTCGCCCAGAGATTCCAGCAGCTCTTTCATGCCCAGCACGTACACCGTCAGTCCGAAAAAGGCAAAGACGGCTGCGTTGAAGATCGCCAGACCGAGGAGAAAGGCGAGGGGCTTGCAATGGATTTTCTGGAGCTTGGGACGAATCAGGGGATAGTATCCGAAAAAGAGCAGGAATGCCAGTGCAGCATCCTTGTTCGGTGTGACAAAAATGGAGAGAATGCCGACGGAGAGATAGGTGAGGAATCCCCAGTAGGTGCTGGTTTCAATGGCCATGATAAAGATGAGAACGCTGGATGCCATGGGAAGCAGCAGGTAGAACATGGGGAACACGCCGGTGAGAAACATGGAGAGCATGCAGAGGGAGGCGATGATCCCGCCCAATGCAATGCGATAGCTGACAGACTGCATAAAACGCCTTCTTTCATGAAAAACAAAAACGGTGTCCGGTTGTTTTTATCTTACCAGAAAATACATGAAATGTCAACCTGTCCGCTGTTTGAAAGCATGGCAATCAATTTTCATGATAGCCTCCCCTGAAAGGGGAGGGGGACCGCCGTTAGGCGGTGGAGAGGTTTTTTCGTAAAGTCTTTTTATACTTTCGAAAAATCTTTTTATGTTGTTTTTGGCATAAGTGGAGACCCCTCAGTCAGTGCTACGCACTGCCAGCTCCCCTTTCAGGGGAGCCATATTTATTGCGTTTCATACTAAATCAGTTTTGGAAAAAAAGAATACACATCTTTATATCGGGATTTTTCCCTCGGTTTTTCATAGGATTTCCGGTGCTCCCATATTTATGCGCATGCCGGATTCGTGGAACAGGGTTTCGTGCAAACCGTCTGTCTTTTCCAAAAACTTGACCTTTTTTTCAAAATACGCTATAATAAGTCACGCAACACCGGGAGCAGCAGGCTCCCGAATCAAACAAGGAGTTGATCGTATTGATGCATATCCCATTCCTCGCCCAGTCCGCCACCCCCGTTGCCACGGCAACGCAGGAGACCACGCCGGTACAGGCCGTGGCGGACACCGTCAGTGGAGAGGTGGAGCAGGCAACCAGCATCCTGTCCAGAATCTTCACGCCCTTTCTCAACGGACTGCCGTCCCTGATCTTTGCCCTGATCTTTCTACTGATCGGACTTTTTCTGGTCAAACAGATCATGCGCATTGTCCGCCACGCCTTTGAGCATGCCAACATGGACCGCATCATGTCCAGCTTTCTGCGCTCGGTCATCAAGATCGTTTTGTATATAATCCTGTTCGTGATCGTGCTCTCTCTGCTGGATGTTCCCATGGATTCCATTGTCGCCGTAATTGCCTCCGCCGGTGTGGCAGTTGCGCTGGCACTGAAAGACAGCCTCTCCAATCTGGCGGGCGGATTTATCGTTCTGTTCTCTAAGCCTCTCAAGGCAGGCGATACTGTAGAGATCAACGGCACTGTCGGTAAGGTGGAAGCCATCAACATTCTGTACACCCGAATCATCACGCCGGACAACACGGCGGTCTATGTACCAAACGGTGTTGTTGCCGGCAACAAGATCATCAACTACACCGACAAGGAACGCCGACGTGTGGACTTGCTGTTCGGCATCAGCTATGAGGACGACATCGACCATGCCCGTCAGGTGATGCTTCAGGTTTGCGAGAAAGCACCCGAGGCATTACAGGATCCGGTACCGGAGGTCTTTGTGAGCGCCCATGACGACAGCGCCGTGACGCTGCGGCTTCAGGTCTGGGTGAAGAGCGAAAACTACTGGGCGCTGCATTATCGCCTGCTGGAGGACGTGAAAAAGGCGTTTGACGCTGCCGGGATTTCCATCCCGTATCCGCAGATGGATGTCCATGTTCCCGCAGTGAACAGCAAAGATTCGTCAAAGTGACAAAAATTGCGACGAAATTTGTTTTCGCAATTGTTCAAGTTTCAAAACGTTGCATTTTAAATATGTACTTTTTGTAAATCTTCAAAAAAGCGCTTGACAAATGGGGGATGCGTGAGTATAATATAATTATTCTTTCTTAAAAATTTTTTTCATAAAAATCCCCTTACTAAAACGCACACCTGCTCCCTCAGGTGTGCGTTTTACTTTTTCTGGATAATCCGGACGAGTCAGGGAAGAACCGGCTGCAAAAAAAGGCACAGTCCCGTGCGGGGCTGTGCCTTTGTTATGTGGTTGCAATTGTCATGCGGGGCAGGCGTTTACTTGGCGAACTTATCCCAGGAGATAGAAGAGCCTGCTGCGAATGCCGAGTAGTATTGCAGGATGTTGAAAGCATCATCGATGTCGATGACGGCAGTGTCCGTCTTGCCGACCTTGGAGCAGGTGTCTGTGTCCGCCAGATAGAAGGCGAGTTGTTCCATGGCGGGATCAGTTTCTGTACCGCTGTACAGCTTGACATCAGCGCCCGCTGCCAGCTTGGAGTAATAGGACAGCACGGCGAACGAGTCGTCCAGTGTCACGCTGCCGTCGAAGTCCACATCGCCCTTCTTGCCCACCAGAACGTGCTGCGTCAGAGGCTCGCTGTTCCACTTCAGGGGGGTGTCCTGATAGTACAGCTGGACGTTAGACTTGACGTAGCCGTTGCTGCCCGCCAGCTGGGTGTACAGGTTTTCCGGTGTCGCACCCTTGCAGTCCACCAGATCGGTGATATCTGCGTTTTCTGCCACAGTGCCGTCTGCATAAGTGACCGTACCCTGAATGGAGACGGCGAAATCGGAGGCCTTGATTGCGCTGGTGTCCTCAGCAGTGTAGAGGGCGGTGTCATCCTTTTCCACCGAAGTGACGGTGACGTCGGAGATGTCGCCCACGCTGATGGTGGCGTTCTCATAGCTCAGATCGTATTTCTTATGATCGCTGCTGTCCATGGAGCAGTCCGGGCCGAGCTGTGCCGACACTTCCTGTCCGAAGTTGACATGATAGAGTCCGTCGGGGGTGTCCTGCTGGATGACGATGTCCACCTGCATAAAGGGAAACTCATCGGATTTTGCGCCGAGGAAAGCGGCACCGGTGGACAGGGTGCTGGTGCCGGTGAGCCAGGACACACTATCGCAGGTGTCCGGAACCAGAGCGTCTACCGGAAGTGATGCGTCATAGCGGGGGAGCTTCTTGGTTGCGGTGTCCTCCTGATAGTTGTCCTGCCGGATATAGGTGTAGGAGAATGTGCCGTTGCCGTTTTCATCCACTGTGACCGGACAGCTATATTCATGGGTAATCAGACCGGTGGCGGTGTCACGCTCCAGAATGCCATCGCCGTCGGTGTCCACGCCCTGATAGTACTGGACGGAGAACTTCACGCCGCCCTCGCCGTTGCTGCGCAGGGATGCGCCGAAAATGGGATCGAGCGCATACTCTGTCGTGGCGATCATGGAGCAGTTGCTGTTATAGCGCAGCGTCTTGCCGTTGGAGGCGAGAATGCCGAAGCAGTACGGCTCGAACTTGGTCTGGAATGTGCCGGCACTGCAGGTATAGCTGCGGTCGTCCGTGTATCGGGTGGACGCCGTTTTCATGTTCTGGAAGTAAATGTGGCTGTCGTCGCTGTTGTACTTGATCTTGACCGAGGAAACCTGATTTTCCGTGCTGCCGGTGATATAGATGGAAGCCGGAATAATCACATCGCCTGCTGCCAGCTCCTCGCTGGAAACGGTCGTCCGCTCCGGAACGATGCGCAGGGTGTAGGCGTTTGGGTTCGCACTGTCAGAAGCTGCCGAAGCAGAGAACGACTGCGGTGCCAGCATGCTGCACATGCCAAGACTCAGGCAGCATGCTGTGATGAGAGAGCCAATTTTTTTCATAAGAAATCCTTTCTGGAAAGGGGTGTTTGCTGATGCCGGTCAGGCTGGATTGACCACGATCAGCTGCTGCTTTAATTTGCGCATGTCCAGCAGATATACCGTAATGAGCAGGATATCTGCAAAGATCCATGCGACAGGGCTTGCCAGAATTGCCGCATCGTATCCGTACACCGGCACCAGCAGGAAGCACACCAGCGACCGGGCCGCCAGTTCGCTCACGCCTGCCATCATGGGCATCAGGCTATAGCCCATGCCCTGCAGAGAGTTCCGCAGGATGAACAGAATGCCCAGTACCGGATAGAATACGGCATTGATGCGCATGTACCGTACTGCCAGACGGATGATCTCCGTCTGCGAGGCATCCAGAAACAGGTATGCTGTGTATTTCCCCAGGTAGCAAAGAAACAGGATGGAGAAGATGCAGTAGCACATGGACACGATCAGGCTGACACGGATGCCATCACGAATGCGGTAGAATTTGCGTGCCCCAAGGTTCTGCCCGCAGTAGGTTGCCATGGTAATCCCCAGGGATTCCAGCGGTCCCATGACAATGGCGCAGATTTTTTGTGCTGCGGTGACACTGGTAACGGCAACAGAACCGAGTGTGTTCACAGAGGTCTGGAGAATGATCGAGCCAATGGCGGTAATGGAAAATTGCAATGCCATGGGCAGACCGATGGAGAGTAGATGTCCGCAGCGGTTCAGTTCCAGACGCATCTCGCCATGCTGAAAGCGCATGACCTCAAACTTCCGGTAGAGGTAGAACAGACAGAGCAGTCCGGAGATGCCCTGCGAAATGACGGTGGCATAGCCTGCGCCGGCAACACCGGTTTTCAGTCCCAGCAAAAAGACGAAGTCCAGAATGATATTGAGGATCGAGGCAATTGCTAGAAACAGGATGGGGGACTTGCTGTCGCCCACTGCACGGAGCATTGCCGCCAGCAGGTTATAGATGACAGAGGTCAGGAGGCCGCCGAAGATGACGATGATGTAATCATAGGCGTAGGTGTAGATGTCCGACGGGGTGCGCATCCATTGCAGGATGGTTCCCGTGGCAACCATGGTAATGGCAGTGAGCACCACTGCGATCAGTGCGCCGAGGTAATAAGAGTTGGCGATGTACTTGCGCATGCTGCGGTAATCGCCGGCACCGAATGCCTGCGCCACCGGAATGGAAAGACCGGTGCAGATGCCCGTGGCAAATCCGACGACCAGAAAGCTGATGGCGCCGGTTGTGCCGACACCTGCCAGCGCATTGGCACCGAGATAGCGTCCGACGATCACCGTGTCCACCATGCTGTACAGCTGCTGGAGAATGTTTCCAAGTACCATAGGGCCGCAAAAGCGCAGGATCAAACCCAGCGGCTTTCCGGCAGTCATATCTTTTGTCATAAAGAGAAACTCCTTTCGGGAAAGCGTATCCGGCATGGTATTGTTGGTAACCCATCAGCGGCGTACGTTTGACTTTGAAATTTACGTTTCTCTATTATAGCAATCTCCGGTGCATTCGTCTAGTCGCAAATCCAACAAAGATTTATGTGTGAAATTGCATCACTTTCAGCAAAATTGCGGGAGTCCTGCCGAATCTTTCCGGAATGTGTCGGCTTTGTGGCGGATGCGTTCCGGTTCGAGAAAATCTTTGAAATTCGGACAAAAAGACCGGTTTTTTATGCTTTCTTTTTTCTGCGGAATGTGCTATGCTGAAAACAGCATTCCGCTGCGAAAGGAGGGAGTATCATGAAACGACCGCAGACCATTTCCCGTGCCAAACCGATGCACACCGCCGTATACATGGAGGTGTACAGCAGCAATCGGGTCATCTACCGTGTCACTGCCGGTGCTGTTGCCGGCCATGGCAAGACCAGACCGGCGTACGGGGTGATTCTGGAGGACATGCGCACCGGAGAGATCCGGACGCTGCCGGACTTCTCCGAGAGTCTGGAACGAACCATTGCCTTTGCCAATGATCTGGTGCGGCGGGAAACACCGCCGTCCGGACTGTATGACGTGGCGCTGGAATATCTTTCGGCTTCTGTTCCCCAGATGGAACAGAAGCCGGCTGAAACTCCGGCTTCCAAAAAAATTCGATTTTACGTTTGATCCTCTTTGAGAATCTTGTTTCGATAGGCGGCGGCAGCCTGTTCCTGCCGGTTGTCCCCGAAGGTGTAGTACACCTTGTCCCGCAGGATGTCCGGCAGATACTGCTGCTTGACGTAGTGGTTGGGGTAGTCGTGGGGATAGCGGTAGTGCTGTCCGCGAACGGCTGCGTCTGCGCCGTCGAAGTGCCTGTTTTGCAGATGCCGTGGAAAATCCGGCGCACCGTATTCCTCCACATCCGCCATTGCCTTGTTGATCGCTTCGTAGGCGCTGTTGGATTTTGGCGAGGTGGCGAGAAGAATGACAGCTTCTGCAATGGGAATGCGTGCCTCCGGCAGTCCCAGCTGCAGGGCGCTGTCCACACACGCTTTGGTGATGGTGATCGCCTGCGGATAGGCAAGCCCCACATCCTCCGCTGCAATGACCAGAAGCCGCCGGCAGACCGAGAGCAGATCATTTGCTGCCAGCAGCCGTGCCGTGTAGTGCAGGGCTGCATTTTCGTCGGAGCCGCGGATGGATTTTTGCAGGGCGGACAGCAGATCATAGTGCTGGTCGTTGTCACGGTCATAGCGCATGTTGCTGCGCTGGGTGAGCTCCTGCGTCAGTTCGCCGGAGATGGCGATGCCGTCCTCCGTCTGTTCGCCGGAGAGCACGATCAGCTCCACAGTGTTCAGTGCCTTGCGCACATCGCCGCCGCAGCCCCGTGCGATCCAGCCGCAGACACCCTCTGCCAGATGCAGCGGTGTGCCAAGCTGCTCCTCCATCAGACGGAAGCCGCGTGCCACCGCACGTTCCAGCTCCTCCGGCGGAACCGGCTTGAACTCAAACACCGTGGAACGGCTGATGAGGGCATTGTAGACGGCGAAATAGGGGTTCTCTGTGGTGGAGGCGATGAGGGTGATCTGTCCGTTTTCCATGTACTCCAGAAGCAGCTGCTGCTGTTTCTTGTTGAAATACTGGATTTCGTCCAGATAGAGCAGGATGCCGTTCATGCCGGAGAACGTCCCCACCTCTGCCACCACATCCCGAATGTCTGCGGTAGACGCAGAGGTACCGTTCAGCTTGTGGAGTGTCATGGAGGTGCTGTCGGCGATGATGCGTGCCACGGTGGTCTTTCCCACGCCGGAGGGACCATAGAAGATCATGTTGGGGATTTTCCCGCTCTCAATGATTCGCCGCAGGGGCTTTCCCGGAGCGAGCAGCTGGCGCTGTCCCACCACGTCATCCAGTGTCTGCGGGCGAATCCGGTCTGCTAAGGGTGTATGCATGGATTATTCGTACAGCGGGTACTTCTCGCACAGTTCGCAAACGCTCTCACGAATCTCCTCTGCCTTGTTTTCAAAGTCGGAGGCAGCCAGGTACATTGCCTGTGCGATGGTGTCCATATCTGCCGGCTGCAAACCGCGGGTGGTGACTGCCGGTGTGCCGACACGGATACCGCTGGTGACGAACGGCTTCTGCGGGTCGTTGGGGATGGCGTTCTTGTTGACGGTGATGAACACCTCGTCCAGACGGCGCTCAAATTCCTTACCGGTGAGGTCGCCGAAGGGGCGCAGGTCAACCAGCATCAGGTGGTTGTCCGTACCGCCGGAAACCAGACGGAATCCACGCTGCATCAGTCCGTCAGCCAGTGCGGAGGCGTTGGCAACAACGGTCTTGCCGTAGGTCTGGAACTCCGGCTTCAGTGCTTCGCCGAAGCAGACAGCCTTTGCTGCGATGACGTGCATCAGCGGGCCGCCCTGTGTGCCGGGGAATACCGCCTTGTTGATCTTCTTTGCCAGCTCTTCGTCGTTGGTGAGGATCAGACCGCCTCTCGGGCCACGGAGTGTCTTATGGGTGGTGGTAGTGGTGATGTCGGCATAGGGTACCGGCGACGGGTGAACGCCTGCGGCTACCAGACCGGCGATGTGCGCCATGTCTACCATGAGGTATGCGCCGACAGACTTTGCAATCTCAGACAGGCGCTTGAAGTCGATGATGCGGGGATATGCGCTGGCACCGGCAACGATCAGCTTCGGCTTGACTTCCTTTGCCAGAGCCTCGGCACGGTCGTAGTCGATGTACTCATCATCGCCCAACTCGTAGGGAACGAAGTGGAAGTACTTGCCGGAGATGTTGACCGGAGAGCCGTGGGTCAGGTGGCCGCCGTGCGCCAGACTCATGCCCATTACGGTATCGCCCGGCTGGAGCAGTGCGAAGTATACGGCAGTGTTTGCCTGTGCGCCGGAGTGGGGCTGTACGTTGGCATACTTTGCGCCGAACAGCTTGCAGGCACGCGCAATGGCGATTTCCTCCACGACATCTACATATTCGCATCCGCCGTAGTAGCGCTTGTGGGGCAGACCCTCGGCGTACTTGTTGGTGAGGGCAGAGCCCATGGCAGCCATAACAGCCGGAGAAACCAGGTTCTCGCTGGCGATCAGCTCCAGATTGCGGCGCTGGCGACCCAGCTCCTGATTCATAGCAGCGCCCACTTCCGGATCGAACTGCGAAACAAAACCAATGGTGTCCATCATATTCTGGTACATTGTCAAAACTCCTTTTCAAACGTGAATTGCCGGCAGCGGTTGCATGCCGATACACTCTCATTATACTACAAATCACGGGAGAATACAAGCTTTTTCTCGAAAAAACAGCCGGCGCAGAAAGATAGCAGATTTTGTCATTCCTGTATCAGCAGTTCCTCGGTTTCCTGCTGTACTTTTTTCAGCAAAAGAATACGCTTTTTCAGAAGCAGGGCGGACGGTGCCGGAATGGTGTCATCTGCCAAAAGCTGCTCCAGCTCCTCGATGGTATCGCAGATGATGCAGAACAATTGGAAATAGGGTTTTTTGTAGTCTGGCATGCGGAAACCTCCTTTTTGCTTATTATATACCAATTTGGTTTATAAGTCAATATACCATTTCGGTTTGCCCTATAATGAGTAAAAAATGGGGGAAACAGATTTGCTATTACAACGACTTCGGAATTTACGGGAAGATGCGGACTTGCGCCAAAAGGACATTGCAGATTATTTGCACTGTTCACAGGTGACATATTCCAGATATGAGCTTGGGACACGGGAAATTCCGCTGGAGGCGCTTGGTACTCTTGCGGATTTCTACGGTGTCAGTGTGGATTACCTCATGGGGAGAACCGATGAGAAAACGCCGTATCCCAGAAAAAAACGTGCATAGGTGTGCAAAAAGCGGAGAACGTGTGGAAAACGTTCTCCGCTTTTGACTGGTGTTGCGATTTCGGAAGTCAGCGCTTACAGTGCAGCGATGACCTCAACCTCTACCAGCACGCCCTTGGGCAGGTCTGCCACGCCGACACAGCTTCTTGCCGGCTTTGCATCGCCCATTGCCTCGGCATACACTTCGTTGAATGCGCCAAAATCCCGTGCCACATCCTTGAGGAAGCAGGTGGTCTTGACAACCTTGTCGAAACCGGTGCCGGCTGCCTCCAGAACGGCTTTCAGGTTTGCCATGACCTGCTTGGACTGTCCCACAATGTCATCAGCCTCTACCTTGCCGGTTGCCGGATTGATGGCGATCTGACCGGAGGTGTAGAGCATCTCGCCGACCTTCACTGCCTGCGAGTACGGGCCGATGGCGTCCGGTGCGTTTTTGGTGTAAATGGTATCCATGATAAAAACCTCTTTTCTATAACAGGAAACTCAGAACCTGTTTTCACAAGACACTTGTATCCGCTCGTGAAGACGGGTTCTCAGTCCACCAGATGGAATCCAGCTTCCATCAGGGCACTGCGGATTTCCTGAATGTGTGCATAATCTCTTGTCTCCATGGTGATGCGCAGGAAGCAGCCGTTGATGTCGCTGCCCTCACTGGCACGCTCGTGGTGGATGGAGATGACATTGCCGCCCAGATCGGCGATGATGCGGGAGACATCTTTCAGCTGCCCCGGCTTGTCCAGCAGCTCGATGTTGAGCATGCAGCTTCTGCCAGACATCAGCAGACCGCGCTTGATGACACGGGACAGAATGGTCACGTCGATGTTGCCGCCGGAAACCAGACAAACCACTTTCTTACCCTCTACGGGAACCTTGTGGAACATTGCCGCAGCTACCGATGCTGCGCCGGCGCCCTCGGCGATGAGCTTCTGCTTTTCGATCAGTGCCAGAATGGCTGCGGAGATCTCGTCGTCGGTGACAGTCACAATGTCGTCCACGTACTTTTTGACATACTCGAAAGTATGGGGGCCCGGTTCCTTGACGGCGATACCGTCGGCAATGGTGGAAACGGAGTCTAGACAGGTGATCTTGTCGTTGTGAATGGACTCGTACATGCTGGGTGCACCGCTTGCCTGTACGCCGTAGACCTTGATATTCGGGTTCAGCTGCTTAATGGCGAATGCCACGCCGGAGATCAGTCCGCCGCCGCCAATGGGGACGATCACTGCGTCCACGTCTGCCATCTGATCCAGAATTTCCAGACCGATGGTGCCCTGACCGGCGATGACGTTTTCATTGTCGAACGGATGAACAAAGGTGTAGTTGTGTTCTTTCTGAAGCTCCACAGCCTTGTTGTAGGCATCGTCATAGACACCCTTGACCATGCAGACCTCTGCACCGTAACTCTTGGTAGCTTCTACCTTGGAGATCGGCGCACCGTCCGGCAGGCAGATGAGCGCCTTCATGTGGTTCTTTGCCGCAGCCAGAGCCACACCCTGTGCGTGGTTGCCGGCAGAGCAGGCGATGACACCCCGTGCCTTTTCTTCTTCTGTCAGCTGGGACATCATGTAATAGGCACCACGAACCTTGAAAGAGCCGGTGACCTGCAGGTTCTCTGTTTTCAGAAACAGATCACAGTCCGGACACAGCTTCGGTGCCTGAATCAGGTCGGTTTTCCGGATGACACTCCGGAGCACATGACTTGCTTGATAGATTTTATCCAATGTCAGCATGGATAGGACTTCCTTTCCATAAGAAATAAAATGATGGCAGTACCGCCGAAAAGCTTGCAGAACTTTGCGCAGGATTGCCTTAGGACTGCTGTGTGAGCAGCTGGTCGATGAGCTGCTTTGCGGCACGTGCGCTTCTGCCGCTCTTCTGGAGGGCAAACTGTTCTGCCTGTGCGTCCAGTTCCTCTGCGGGGATGTTCAGTCCGTTCTGTTCTGCCAGAGCGTGGACGATTTCCAGATAGAGGTTTTTCTGCGGCCGGCTGTAGGTGATGGTGATGCCGAACCGCTCCGACAGGGAGATGCGCTCCTGTACGGTGTCATTGGAGTGCTTGTCGCTGCCGTCATCGAAGGTCTCCTTGACCAGATGGCGGCGGTTGCTGGTGGCATAGATGACGGTGTTGCGCATCCGTGCCGCAATGCTGCCTTCCAGCGTGGCTTTCAGCGTGCCGAAGTTGGGGTCATCCTCCGAGAAAGTGAGGTCATCAATGAAGAGGATGAACTTCAGCGGATTTTTGCACAGGTGATCCATGATCTGCGGAATGTAGCACAGCTGGTCTTTATTCAGCTCAATGAGCCGCAGTCCGTCGCCCTTGAATGCATTGGCAATCGCCTTGACCGTTGCGGATTTGCCTGTGCCGGCATCTCCGGCGAGGAGGACGTTGGAGGCATACTTTCCGGCGAGGAGCGCCTTGGTGTTTTCCACCACAATGCTGCGCTCCCGCTCGTAGCCTACCATCTGTTCCAGTGTGATGGGGTCGGGATACTGTACCGGAATCAAGTCGCCGCTTGCGCCTACGGTGAACATGTGATGCCGTGCATAGATGCCGTAGCCGTGCTTGGAGATCTCTGCCACACGCCGGGTGTACAGGGCATCCAGATCGGTCTTGTGGGTCTGCCATGCCGGCAGGGGAATGCTGGTCTGCATCTCCGCCTGCACCATGGCAGGCGTCAGCATAGCAATGCGGTTCAGCAGCTTCAATTCTGTGTGCAGACAGGTTTCCATGTTCGGCGAAATGGACTCGCCGGCGCCGGCACGCTGAACGTAGACGTTTTCGTGTTCCAAAACGATCTGTTCCAGATAGCCGGTGAGGTCGTCCGCCCGCTCATACAGAGCGGAGACCATGGCGCTGTAAAAGCGGATTTGTGCGGGTGTGTTCTCCTTGTCGGTGTGGCAGAACTGCATCAGTGCACGAAGCACCGGATCCTGCTGTAAACTGCGGAAAATGACAAGGGCATCTAACCCGTATCCGATTTCTTCTCTGGGAGTCATATGGGTCATCTCTTTCGACTATTTTTTATAAGAGCTCGTGTTCATAGGCGTCTATCTACGTCTTTTCGGCAAATTTTGTTGCATACTGCGTTAAAAATTCTTGCCATACGAAAGTATGCCCGCAAATTTTTGCCTTGTCTGCAAAAAAATTTGCTCGAAAATCCGCATATATTTCCTATGAATACAAGCTCTAAGAATACTGCTTACTTCAGCAGTGCAATGATCTTTTCGGTGCACTCCGTGCAGGACAGCGGTGTTACGCCCTCGCCAGCCAGATCGGCGGTGCGGTAGCCTGCATTCAGATATGCGTCCACAGCATCTTCGATTGCCTGTGCCTCGTCCATGAGGTCGAAGGAATAGCGGAGCATCATGGCTGCGGAGAGAATGGTGGCGATGGGGTTTGCCTTGTTCTGTCCGGCAATATCCGGTGCAGAGCCGTGGATCGGCTCGTACATACCGCGCTTGGTTGCACCCAGAGAAGCCGACGGCAGCATACCGATAGAACCGGTGATCTGGGAAGCTTCATCGGACAGAATGTCGCCGAACATATTGGAGGTAACAACTACGTCAAACTGTCTGGGATTCTTGACCAGCTGCATGGCAGCGTTGTCCACCAGCATGTCGGTGAGGGTGACGTCCGGATAATCCTTTGCCACTTCGTGAACCACTTCACGCCACAGACGGGAGCTTTCCAGCACGTTTGCCTTGTCGATGCTGATGACGTTCTTGTTCCGCTTCTGGGCAGTTTCGAAAGCCACCCGTGCGATACGCTCTACTTCCATTTTGCTGTAGCACTCGGTGTCGTATGCCTCTTCGCCGTACTTGCCCTCTCGTCTGCCACGCTCGCCGAAGTAGATGCCGCCGGTCAGCTCACGCACCATCATGATGTCGAAGCCCTTTGCCACGATGTCCTCCCGCAGGGGGCAGTCACCCTTCAGAGCCGGATACAGTTTTGCCGGACGGAGGTTGGTGAACAGTCCCAGAGCCTCACGGATGCCCAGCAGTGCCTTTTCCGGACGGAGGTGCGGGGGCATCTGATCCCACTTGTTGTGACCGACTGCACCGCCAACGGCACCCAGCAGAACGCTGTCGCTTGCCAGACAGCCATCGATGGTTTCTTTCGGCAGGGGAATGCCGGTGGCATCAATGGCACAGCCGCCGACGATGAGATACGGCGTACAGTGGAAGGTGTGACCGTATTTCTCGCCGATCTTGTGGAGCACAGCAACTGCGCTGTCTACGATTTCCGGACCGATGCCGTCGCCCCGAAGCAATGCAATGTTAAAATTCATGGGAAAGACTCCTTTTTGTTGAGATTCGCAGAGAAAATCAGAGATTTCCTCCAGATACCTATTTATTATACATCATTCTGATGAAAATTACAAGGTTTTTGTGAGAATTCTGCGTTTCGCCATAAAAAAGCCGGTACGGAGGGGGCTGTGTCGGTGATTTTGGTTGTGGATTGACTTGGTTGGGGCT
>NZ_FR898094.1:0-34800 GCF_000437175.1 Ruminococcus sp. CAG:330
TCCACATATATTTCTTGTGAAGACAGGTTCTAAGAAAAAATCAAATCGAATATTTCCCAGTGAAAAACGGGGTGGAGTGCAGAGATGTATGTTCGCCTCGTTTTTCACGCCAAGACAAGGAGGAAGATCACAGATGCAGCAAAAAACACGCAAGACATCCGTATTTGAACTGGAATCCATTCCCCGTGCAGTGGCAACGCTGGCAGTGCCGTCTGTTTTGAGCATGCTGGTAACAGTGCTCTATAATATGGTGGACACGGTCTTTGTGGGACAGACCCACGACCCGTACCAGATGAACGCCGTGTCCATAGCGACGCCGATCTTCATGATTCTGATGGCGGTGGGCAACCTGTTCGGCGTGGGCGGCAGCGCTTTCATTTCCCGTTCTCTGGGCGCACGGGAATACGAACGTGTGAAAAAGATCAGCAGTTTCAGTTTCTGGGGCGCACTTGCGGTGGGACTTCTCGCCACGTTTCTGATGACGGTTGGCGTGGATTGGCTCCTGCCCGTTCTGGGTGCAGATGCCAAGTCCAACATTGCCGCCATCACGCTGGAAAAGGGCAGCGATGCCTACCAGCGGCAGGCGGAGAACTGCCGGAATCTGGAGCAGTACACACGGGACTATCTGTTCTACATCGGTGTGGGCAGCATTCCCACCATTGTGAGCAGTGCCATGAGCAACCTGGTCAAAGGGGAGGGCGCTGCGAAGATCTCCATGTTCGGCATGATGATCGGCGCTGTGACCAATATCATCCTCGACCCCATTATGATTCTGGCGCTGGGCATGGGTGTCAAGGGTGCTGCGATTGCGACCACCATTGGCAATACTGTGGCAATGCTGTTCTATCTGGGCTATCTCCGGTTCAGCCGCACGCAGCTCTCCATCCATCCCCGCCATTTCACCGTGAAAAACGGCGTGCTCTCCGGCGTGCTCATCATCGGCGTGCCCATGTTCTGCACCAATCTGCTGATGAGTCTGTCCAACATGCTGCTGAACCGGCTGCTGAACCAGATCGACGTGCTGGCAACCGGCGGTATGGGCATCGCCATGAAAGCAAATATGCTGGTGGTGTTCATTCAGCTGGGCATCGGCATCGGAATCCAGCCGCTGGTGGGCTTCCACTATGGCGCACGGAACTTTGACCGGATGAAAAAGGTCATCCGGTTCAGCATGTGCTGCACGCTGGTGCTGGGAACGCTGGTCACGGTGCTGTACTACCTGTTCACCGAACCCATTATCAGCATTTTCATGACGGCAGGGTCGTCCGGTTCGGTGGAAGATGTCAACACCCAGCGTGCCTATGCGGTGCAGATGCTGCGGGCGCTGATGATCTCCGGTCCGTTCCTCGGCATTATCTTCGTGAACAACAACGCTTTTCAGGGCATGGGACGGGGGCTGGCTTCCCTGATGCTGTCCCTGAGCCGGCAGGGTCTGGTATTCCTGCCGGTGCTGCTGATCGCCGATGCTGTGGTGGGACTGAACGGACTGATCTATGCCCAGCCCATCGCCGATCTGGTTTCCGTGGTCATTGCCCTGAGCATGATGGCGTTCATCCAGAAAAAGGAGATGCGGAAACTGTCCGTTCCGAACAACAACTGAGCTACATTTTAAAAGGCTGTCGTACCAGTTGCGGTACGGCAGCCTTTGTTTGTGTGATTGCTGAGTTTTATGAATTTTCCGTATGCGTTAAGTGCAGGTCGGTGAAGTCGGCGGTTCTTCCGGCTTCATCGACGGCGTACAGACCGATCATCACGCCGGTGAAACCGCCTGCCACCTCGCTGGAGAGGTAGCGGGTGTCGGCAAAGCCCATCTCGGTTCGGGTGCCGCCGCTGCGGCAGACGCTGGGATCGGGATACATGCCACGGAGAATGGGGTTCTGGTATCGCATAACAAGCACCTCTTATTTTTTATGGATTTTGGCTTGGATGGGCGATTGATGTTTCGAAAGGATTCGCTGTGTATCTTGACTGGTGCGAATCCTTTCTTTTCGTTTTGTTTTTTCTTCGTGTCAGAAACCAGCGCTTAGAGCTCGTGTTCATAGGCGTCTATCTACGTCTTTTCGGCAAATTTTGTTGCATACTGCGTTAAAAATTCTTGCCATACGAAAGTATGCCTGCAAATTTTTGCCTTGTCTGCAAAAAAATTTGCTCGAAAATCCGCATATATTTCCTACGAACACAAGCTCTGAAAGTATGCTGCGCTGAAAAAAATCCCCGTTTCGAAAAAAACGGGGAATCTCTGGTGCGGATGACAGGACTTGAATTTTATTCCCCAGATGTTCCAACTTGCTGTAACATTCATTTTATCTCGTATTTGCGTCATTTTTTCATTTTGAGATGTACTATGTTATTGCCCTTTACACTGCCTTTTTGAAACGTATAAAGGACAAATAAAGGACAGCGTTATGTTTACGCTCCTGTTATTCTGTTTTAGCAGAACATCATCCGAACACTGCAAATGCCCATAAAATTGGGAGCAGAGTTTATTGAATAATATATCTTGGTGAAAATCGCTACTCAATTTTACATCTTTATGAAAATACGTTCTTTTAGTATAATTTTACTAAAAGGATGTGATTTCGTTGTACAAATTGACTAGATGCGGCATTTCTTCTCAAAAAACCAAAACAGCAAATCAATATGTCACAAGAGACGTTCAGACACTGCTAAGTGCCTTATCGAAAATGTCGATAAAAAAGGCTACAGCTGAGATACAGACAGAGTTGGACAAACTACATGAGTTCTACCAAAAAGCAAATAAAACATCAATTACGATACCTGAGATTTTGCGAATTGGAATATACTATCTGGCATATCGTTATTCTAAGGAACAAGAAATATCCGGAAGGTCAAATCGTATTTCTATTGAGAAATACATTGAGCATGAACTTGGGCTGAGTAAGAACGCATTTAACAAATGGCATATGCACCCTAGAAATGATTACGCTTTCTTTCAAGATAAGGTTCGGCTGCACATTTATCGACCCGGAAGAAAAACTGGCAATTTGCTTAATATGATTCGTTATCTGGCAGTCACCTCTGAGTGCGAAAATTTTGTTGATGTCTTTGGGGGTACTGGAGCTGTTAGCGTTTCGATTTCTGCTTACTTTGAAAATGTATATACCAACGAGTTTGATATGATATTGGCTAATTTTCTGCGTTGTGTAAAAGAAGAACCCGAAGAAGTCATTGAGCAGTGCAGAAGTTTTTGCAAGATGCTCACTGAGGATGATTTTACGACACATCCTAAATTTTCTGATGTAATCAGTGAGATGCAAAAACGGCGTATAGAACCTTATTATGCTACATCGACCGGAAAATGTATGAGTTCAATTCTTGCTTTCTATACAAGTGCAAAATCTGTCTTTGGACACGAGGATTTGTCGGAAGATTTGATAAAATCCAATCCAGTCACAGTTGCCGCTATGGCATACTTTATTATGGGTTTCAAGGTCAAAGCCCCAGTTGCAGATAATAATATTTCAGGGTTAGATGTCAAGTCTTACATTGACTATTTGATTCGTTTGGGATACAGCTATAAAGCTAAAAAGCCCAGAAAAACAAAGCTAAAGATTGAAGACTTAGATACCAAAACAGATTTGAAGATTCGACTTTCAATGGCAATCCTCAATAACGCAGATCAGTTTGATGAAATTGATTTTGGAAAATTGCATGGGAAAACAGAAATTGAAAAATACAGCAAGAGACTGCAAAATGTCAGTCTGTATTCAAAGGACTTTGAAGAACTGTATCGAGAGCTTGCAAATGGGGTACTCAAAGACAAAATGGCGAATACGATATGGTACTTCGACCCACCCTATTTCCGCACAGTACAGTATGATATTAAATTTTCCGATGACCAGCACGTTGCACTCATTCAGATTCTAAAAAGGATTTCTGATGCCGGAGGAAAATGGGCATTTTCCTGTAAAGAACGTATGACAAATAAAAGCGAGTCTGAGAAAAAGAAGAAAAAAGCAAACGAAGAAGGAAAAAATATCATCCAAGATTTCTATACTTATTTTCAGGCGTTTCTTGCGGATCAAGAGCTTGTGCTAAAAGATAAGGTCTATGTGTGTCAAACAGCATCAGTTCCTACAAGAAATCATAAGCTATATGTATATCACACTTCTAATGTCGCAGAAGATCGTCCGGTATATGAAATTGTCATAACCAATTTCCGCTGTGACACGAAAGATGCAAATTCTCCTAAAGAGCCTGTTATGGATTGTCCGGCAATGGTGCTAAAAAAATATGTAAATATGCCGGGTATCCCTGATGTTCAGGTAGAACGATATGAAGATTTTTTAATCCGTATAGAAAAGGAACTGAGTTCCGATACGGAATCAGACAGTTCTAATGAGATCTGTGAAAATGCGTTATTGAGTTCTTGACGGCTCATTTTTCACCCTTGAATCCTGCTGATATGCAGCTGTTGTATTGAAATTCGCCAATATAATTGGGGGATTGAAAGTATATCAATTTCCCCGATTTCCGGCGGAGTTGAAGCGTTTACGAGGCGTAACTGGGGGATTGAAAGCGAGTTGGTATCGCCGCTTATAGATATAAAAATGCGATTCTTTACAAGAAAAATCGCACGGTTCATTAGAAATTTGCACGGATACTGCACTTTGATACTTTGATGTCAACAATGAGTTTTAAGGCTTTTGGCAAGAATTTTGCAGAGATCATAGCGAATATCCTGTTTTTCTCCGTGAAAACAGCGTAAAAAACGTCCTCTTTCTTTTTCAAGCGTAATATGAATGGGAAAAGAGCGACTTCCCTTTAGAAATGGGGAATTTCACAAAATGACTGGAGTTTTTTAGACTGCACTGACTTCCAACTTGAGTTTTTTTCTTGGTAATATACCATTATGGTAAAGGTACTACGGAATTATTCAAGATTCAAATATAGAATGATATTTCATTCGAGTTTCAGTATTAAAAGTGTAACATACAGTATAACTTTTGTAAACTGAATAAAGATCATAATTAATAATAATAAATCAATTGATTAGAGCGATAAGCAGATAATAAGAAGAACAGACATGTACACTTTATTCAGATTCAGTTCTGAATAGTTAAGGAGAGGTGGAAATAAGAAAATGAATTTATTGCTCAGATGCATATTGAGATTTTTGAATTTGCGGCAAAGTAGCAGAGCTTTCTATGTTATGTCGTTGATGCAGGAATGCAGGGGTACTAAGAAAGCACATAGATACGAGGATTCTTTCGCAGTCTATGTGCTTGGTCATTCAGATTCGAATGGAGTTTTGGATAGTCCAGCCAGATACGCATTGAGGAGCTGTTTATCTGCCTTTGACAAGGTGCGATATCTTTCTAATAAAGTTCGTTCCTCTGCGGAGATAGCGTCTGTATTGAATACAGGGGTACTCATATTCTCAAAGAATTCTGACATGGTGATTTGAAAGCCGTTACATATTTTTTCTAAGGTGAGAACGCTTGGAACAGTACTGCGAATAAAAATGTTGTTGAGCGAGGAATAAGAAAGTCCTGATTCTTTGGCAAGACGATAGATTGACCAATCTTTTGCTTTGAGAAGTTCCTGCATTCGTTGTAAGACGAAGTTTTCGTTGTTGAGTTTCTCCATAAAGGGGTATCACCTCGATTGTAAGTTATACAATCATTGTACAACATAACCAAGGTAAATGGGTAGATGCAATTTTGAGATGTACATAATATAGATTTTTAATGCTCAATAGAGAATTATCATTGACTTTCACTTCTGAGAGTGATATAATAAAATTACAGCGATATGAGCTATATGATAACAGATATAGAATATTCGGTAATATCGCAAGTTTTATAAGAGAGGTTCTTTTTATTGTGGATTTCAAAGAGAATATAAAAAGGATCTGGGGTACTACAACGAAGAAGAAAATTGTTATTTCCGCTGCTGCATTGGCAGTTGTTGCAGCTGGGGGTATCACAACCGGAGTTGTCGTAAACCACCAGAAAGATTCAAATCAGAGTATTTCAGTGGATGCAGAGAAGACAGAGCAGACATCCACATCAACGAGCACAACCAAGGCAACCACAACAACCACGACAACGACCACCACAACATCGACATCCACTTCCGAGACGACAACGTCTACGACCGAGAAGCCGAAGGAAGACGCAGATAACGGCAATAGCGATGACGGTGGTTCTGCGGAGACTCCGGTAAATGATAATACGGGTAGTGGAAATAGTGGTAATACGGCGGCAGCTCAGCCGAGCAATTCAGGTGGTTCGAGCGGTGGCAATAACACGCCAGCTCCTGCACCCACGCCTGCACCAGCTCCAGCCCCAGCTCCAGCCCCTGCACCAGCTCCTGCACCTGAGCCTACGCCAGAACCGACAGAGTGGCATAGTCCTTGGGAGGGGAACGCAAATTATAATTATGCACTAAGTCTTGGATGCGATATTTCTAAGGCAGAAAAATATGCAAGTCTTTGCAATACATGGGGAACTGATAGAGTTTCTATTGGTAATCCTGAGACTGGTGAGGGCATGTCGATTTGGGTACTGACAGATCCGGACAATGATATTTGGAGTCGTGGTGGTGCTTAATTTATACCATAAAGACCTACTATTCCAATATGTCAGATGATAATGATAGTCAGTGAATAAATAAGAAATAGCCACCCGATATGGGTGGCTATTTTTATGACAATTCTTTTCAAGACCACTTGACTTTAGCTAATATAAATGTTATAATAGCTACGTTAAGTGGTATTGTGATTAGTTGATAGCATCTAGTGCTATCTTGATAAGCTGTTGCACACAAAAGGTGGCTGAACCTATGAGTACGTGTTGCAGTAGAACTAACATAATATCACGACCTTTCTTAGAGGTGACTGTTACAGCAGTCACCTCTTTATTTTTGTTCAATACCTTATATCCCATTCCTCATATTTCATATTATAGTCTGTTTATGGGATTATTTCAAGCGTGAAGATGATAACATTAGAGCTATATTTAGTATAGTATTTGTTTAGAGTGAAACTCAAGTGATTTAGGTAAAACTCACTATCAAGAAAAGGGTATCTCACACCTGATATTATGTTCTCTGACGCAATTGTTTGATTTTAGCTCATGAATTTAATTGTCTAAATAGAGATGAATTGCCTTTAGTTGAGAATTTTCAATGAGATGACTTGACTTAAAGCGAGATAAATGTTATAATGATTACGTTACTTAATAGCACCTAGTAACGTTCTAATGATTTCGGTGATGCAGAATACAGCTGTTTGTGTAAGGATGATTTGAAGAGTTGCCATTTTGTTCACCTCTTTTCGTTGGGGTATCTAGATGTTATAATAGTTACGTTAAGTGGTATTGTGATTAGTTGATAGCATCAACGATGACATCAACAATTTTTGATGTAATATGGATAGCGAGTCCAATAAGAATTGCTTGCAATGTCAGCATAATATCACGACCTTTCTTAGAGGTGACTGGTGGAGCAGTCACCTCTTTATTTTTAGCCTTATCAGTGGTTTTGAGGCTAAAATAATAATACCATACGCTCGGTATATAGTCAATAAGATTCTTTGTAAGTACTGAAAAAGTTTCTGTGGTCAATTTCTGATGTCAAAGGGGTGTCTAATATTAGCTGATATACAAGAAAGGGGTACTATATCACAGGTTTTTACAGTGGAGATTTTAATTTTTGTTCTGATATGCAGAAAAGCAAGAGAAATAATTGTAAATTGATTTACCTTGTTGATTGATTTATTAAGATATTTCTGATATTTCTTAATGAGATGACTTGACATAAAGTGAGATAAATGGTATAATAACTACGTTGATTGATATTATGGTTACTTGATAGCCTTGAGTGCTATCTTCAGCAGTTCATGTATGCAGAACCGAGCTGTTTCCTTGAGGATAAACAGTAACATAATATCACAACCTTTCTTAGAGGTGGCTGTTGCAGCAGCCACCTCTTTATTTTTGTTCAATACCTTATATCCCATTCCTCATATTTCATATTATAGTCTGTTTATGGGATTATTTCAAGCGTGAAGATGATAACATTAGAGCTATATTTAGTATAGTATTTGTTTAGAGTGAAACTCAAGTGATTTAGGTAAAACTCATCACTAAGGAAGGGGTATCTCACACATAATATTACGTTTTCTGACGTGATTATGTAATTTTAACTAGTGAATTTAATTACTTACATAGAGATGATTTACCTTTAATTGAGAATTTTTAATGAGATGACTTGACACAAAGAGAGATAAATGGTATAATGATTACGTTAGGTGGTATTATGGTTACTTGATAGACTTGAGTGCTATCTTTGCGAGTTCGATTATGCAGAAAGAAGCAAGGTTTGAAAGAACTTTTTGCAGGACTAACATAATATCACGACTAAGAATGAATAAAGAAGATAGAGATTACTACGGTGTAATCTCTTTTTTTATGCCCTACTTCCCCATTTGGCAGTTGAGAGAATGATAGGGTATGTGAGCAGACAAAAAGATTCATATGATATGAATCACCACGAACAATCTTGTATTTCCAGTATAGCAGATGACAAAGAAGATGTCAAGAATAAAGCTTGATATTGTTATAAAAATCTGTGATTTATACAACTCAGTTGAGTTCTAGCTTTGCTTTGTTGTGATATTTTCTAATGAGGGGTACTGATTCTCAGAATAGGATAAAGCTGTCTGAGCAGATGAAAAAAAAGGCGTAATTGGGGGATTCAACAAGACTAGGATTTCAGCTGTAATCCTCTTATTGGGGTACTACAATTTATAAAACTGCAAGGCTGTTGCATCAAATCGGTGCAGCAGCCTTTTCTTTTTCCAGAGATATTGTGCTTTAGAGAGAATGAGATGGAAAACAGCGTAATACAAGATCAAGGGGTATCTTATTTCCACGTTCGTGGTATATAGAAAGTGAGATGCAAAATAGGAAGTGTTTCTTTTCTTTTTTGAAAAGAAACGGCTGCAAGATGCAGTCACTGAAATTCAAGGAGGTTCAAATCATGAAAACAGGTTTATCCCCTACAGATACGTTATTTTGGAAAAGAGTTGAGGATTTGTCCTATGATGAAATATAAAATTATGCACAGAGATTCTGTGATTGCAGAAGCAAACGGTTTTGAAGTTACTGAGATTCTGAATCCTGCCCTATGTCCCAGCTGTTTTTACAAGGGGTACTCCTTAGAGAGATGGCTGAAAAGCCGACAAATCAATTTGCATCGAGTAGGGGCAAGAATGCTGTATAAAGCATTGTATATGAAGCCGACTTCCTCTATCGAAGATGTGATTGCTATCAGTCATAGTGTTGTATTGACAGATAATTGGTGGATTCAGTCAGAGTTTGAAAACTTGCATTATTTTGATTTACGGCAATACAACAAGAATATTGCTGATATTGCCTGCACAAGCAATCTTGATTTTTCGTCACTGCCCTACCCAATCAAGGGGTATCTTACAGATGCTTTTGGCATAAAAGCACCAGAACTGCATTTGTAAGATTCACAGCTGTTTTTGACATTGTAAAATTCAGCATGGTAAGCTTTCAGAATTCATGGGAGCTTGCCAAGCTAAATGCTGAAATATTTTGAAAATTGGGAGCTTATTTCGCACTTGAAGTTTTTATGGCACTTTCGATTTTACCTGAAATTTTAATTGGAACTTATTATGAGATTTCAATAATGACAGAAGATGCGTTCAAAATCATATAAGCTGAAATCGTGCAATCCTATAGGAAAACGATGCATCTAATCTATGAATTGGGGTACTCAACTAGAATCATCGTACCTAATAGCAGACAGAATTTCAAGCTATTTCTTCGGCAGCGAGTTATGGATGCAAAAATCTTTCAGGGGAAGTTTTCAAGAAAATATTGTGCGAGAACAAGCTTGAATCATGGGCAGACAGGCAGAAAAAATAGAGATATTTTGTGCTTTGAGTTTCTATAAGGTTTTTTGATGTGAAAATAACCCTGTAGAAAAATCCTTGATTCCAATTTTCCAGTATGCTATTCTTGAAGCAAAAATACAGACAGAAAGAAGGAAATACATATGCAAACGCCAGAACTATTATATCTGCATTCACAGTGGAGTTATGCCTTTCGATGTCAGCAGTTTCAGATTGTGGCTACGGAGCAAAACAATTTTTCGGTGATTTATCTCGTAAAAGGGGTATCTATCCAAAAGAAACTGACAATCATGCAGATATGCGAAGAAACTTGCAGAAACATTTTTCCAGAAGAATTGACTCAGCTGATTATCGACTGTTGGGAAGATATTATCAAAGAGCCGGGAGAACTGCTGTTTTGCAGTGTAGACGATTTGATTTTTTGGCTTGAAGCATATCAGGCTTTTTAAGAATCAGAATCCGTAATCTGTGATTGCTTTTGATATTCCTGATACCAAGCATCTTGCTCAGATTGGCTCATATTATCCCAGTTGTCCGTTCTCTTTTCAATTTCCTCAACGGTGTATGCGTCCATGCCGTAGCACTCATTTCCGTCCATATCCTGATAAACCGCAATATCGTCTTCCAAGCCATGATAAATGTACTCGTGACGCATCAGGTTGCGAAAAGTGATATAATCGACTAAATGTTGATTCATGGTCTGCATGCTGCCATAGTGCAGAGAGAGTGTTTCTACGATTTCAGCATAGTCCGTTTTCCCTCTGGAAAAATACAATTCTTCGAGAATGGCAGCAAGCACATTGTCTTTGAACCGAAAGGTGACAGCTCCTCTATCTGCTTCGGTCAGCAAGACATCAAAATCTCGTAAGATAACCGCAAGAGCGGCAATCGTTTGTCCGGAAAACCGATCCTGGCTCTGGATCAGGCTGTCTGTGCTGACCTCAAAGTAATCCGCCAGTTTCTTCAAAATAATCGCAGACGGAACGCTTTTCTTATCGATATAATTGCGAATGGACTTGGGGTCAACCAAAATTTCAGCCGCCAGTTTGTTGATGGAGATGTTCCGCTTCCCCATGAGCCTTAGCAGGGTATCTGAAAAGCCTTTTTTCCACGCAGTTTCATCAATTTCATAGTTATTCATCATGAAAATTCCTCCTTTGAGAATTGTCCTGTAGAAAAATCCTTGATTTCAAATATCTTCTGTGATAAAATACAGTCAAGATTATAGTCTTGACTTATAGAGATAAAACTCCCAACAAATCTTATTATAACAATTTTTTTATTTTTTGTCAAGGCACTTGAGATGGAGGTTTTGTTATGCTATCACATAAAAAATACATGGAGATTCAGAACCTGAACCCAGAAATCGGTGACATGTTTGAGCCTGGAGATCAGATCATCATTCAAGAAAAGATTGATGGCTCGAATGCCAGCTTTCAGTATGATCGGGAAACAGACAGCGTGATTTGTTTCAGCCGCAATCAGATCTTGTCGCCGGAATTGAATCTTCGCGGTTTTTACGAATGGGTACAAAAACTGGACAAAGAGCAAGTACATGCGGTTCTGGGCGACAATCTGCGAATGTTCGGAGAGTGGCTGGTACGGCATACTGTACCCTATCCGAAAGACTGCTATGAAACGCTGTACTGCTTTGATGTGTTCGATATGGAACAGCACTGCTACTTGCCGCAGGATCAGGTAAAAGCCCTTGCGGAGCAGCTGGGGCTGCGATATGTTCCTGTGTTCTATGAGGGATCTTTTACCTCGTGGGAAGACTATCAGCCATTGGTGGGAAAAACAGAACTGGGCGGTGAGATCGGTGAAGGAATCATCATCAAGAATCTGAGCACCCTGAGCGGCAATCTTGCATACACGAAAATCGTACACGAGAATTTTTCTGAAAACAAGAAAACGTGGAAAAAGAAACAACGCCGGAAGCCCAGTCCGGAGGAACTGCAAGAACACGAGCGTCTGCTGGAACTGGCAAAAACAGTTGTTACCAGACAGCGTGTACAGAAGATGCTCTACAAGCTGGTAGATGAGGGCGTGATTCCGGAGGATTTTTCTCGACAGGATATTCCCGCCATTTTTCAGCATCTGCCTTCAGCCATCTATTACGATTGCCTGAAAGAGGAGCCGGAAGTGGTCAATCGAATCGAAAAGTTTAGCAAACTGTCCAGCGAGATCAGCCGCAGTTTGGTAAAGGAAATTATCGCCGAAAAGGAGAGTTAATATGCGAAACATTGGTCTGGGAGATCGCATGAAGCAATACGAACAAGTCACACAAGTCCGCTTGATACGGCGTATGCCGGTGATTCTCCGACTGGACGGAAAAAGCTTTCACCGCTTTACCAGAGGCTTTGAGAAGCCCTTTGATCCGGTAATGCTGACGGCAATGCAGAACACCATGCAGGAGCTTTGCAGCCGTGTGGAGGGCTGTGTGTTGGGTTACACGCAGTCTGACGAGATCTCTCTCGTGCTGTGTGATTATCAGCAGCTGGACACAGAGGCATGGTTCGGCAACAAGCTGCAAAAGCTTTGCAGTATTTCCGCAAGCATCTGCACCTCTGCCTTTCAGAAATATTTTCGGGAGGCAGCTTCCACTCTGGGATACACCGACTATCTGAAACGAGCAGATCAGGCGAATTTCGACAGTCGAGCATTCAATCTGCCAATGGAAGAAGTGAATAACTACTTCGTCTGGCGGCAGCGAGATGCGATACGAAATTCCATACAGGCAACTGCACAAGCCTATTTCAGCCACAAGCAGCTGAACGGTGTCAACTGCAAAAAAGCTCTGGAGATGCTGCAAACAGAGAAGCAGGTCAATTGGAATGAATTTCACACTTCTCTGAAACGTGGCACTTGCTGTATCAAAATGCCGCAGCTGCTGAACCAAGGCACACCCAGTGAAATCGTTCGGGAGAAATGGTGTCTGGATTTAGAGATACCAGTATTCTCAGAGGACTGCACCTATGTGGAGAAACGCATTCACTTTGAAGATGCCGAAGCAGAGGAGGACATATGATCTTTTTTACCAGTGATCTGCATTTCGGGCATGAACATATTATCCAGTTCAACCACCGCCCTTTTCGGAATGTCACCGAGATGAACCGGCAGCTGATCTCCAATTACAATGCCGTGGTACAGCCGGAAGATACAGTTTACCTGCTGGGAGATCTGTCCTTTCAGATTTCCGTTGAAAAGGCGAATGCACTGATCGCACAGCTAAACGGAAAAAAGCATTTGATATTAGGCAATCACGATAAGTCCTATGCACCGGAACTGTTTGAGGAAATTCTGATTTATCGGGATCTGCGGGAAATGCAGAAGTGGTGGGTGCTGATGCACTACCCACTTCTGGAGTGGAGAAGGGAACGCCATGGGGCGATCCACCTGCACGGGCACATTCATTCCAAAGGACTGGACAACAACTTGTCCAACTTGCAGAAAGGAATTCGCCGATATGATGTAGGCGTTGATGCAAACGGGTACTATCCGGTTGCCATGTCCACGATTCTGGATTTCTTTCAGTTATTTACCTTACAGATTTCATAAGCACACAAATTATAGGAGGCATGAAAATCAAATGTGTGACATCATAACAACCATTCAAGATGCAATTTATCAAATTGAAGAAGATTATCATGTCAAGGTAATATATGCCATAGAATGCGGCAGCCGTTTGTGGGGATTCTCAGCTGCAAACAGCGATTATGATGTGCGTTTTGTCTATGTAAAGCCAAAAGAGGAATATTTGAGGTTAGACCCATTTCCAGATGTAATACATCGAAAAGTGAACAAGATTCTGGATCTGGATGGTTGGGACTTGCAGAAAATGCTTCGCTTATTGTATAAATCCAATCCCTCTGTCTTTGAGTGGAATCAATCTACAATCATTTATTGTAAGACACCCCAGTGGGAGAGAATTTCTGGTGAGATTCCTCGATATTTTCAAGTTGCTACGGGATTTCAACATTATCTGCATCTGGCAAAGGGAAATTGCCGTTGGTTCTTAAAAGCTGCTGAGGTATGGGAGAAGAAGTATTTTCATGTGCTGCGTGCCATTCTTGCTTGCTATTGGATATTGCACCATCATACGCCGCCGCCATTGAATTTTATTCAGTTATGTGATGCAGAACTGGATTGTTCCATTCGTCCGGCAGTAGATCGGCTGCTGGAAAAAAAGCGTGCTGGAAAGACCAAGAGAAAAGGAAAACGCATTGAAGTTTTAAACGATTACATTGCAGTTTCCTTTGCAGATTTAGAAAAGAAGATCACACAGCTGCCGAAAGAGCCATATCCTGACTGGCAAGAGTTAAACAGACTGTTTCTGGATACGCTGAATAGCTGCTCTTTTGCGTTCATGTCAGGAGGCATATCATGATACTGATCACCGGAGATCTGCATGGAGAGCATGACATTCAAAAATTTTCTGTCAGCTGCTTTCCTCTGCAAAAACAGCTTTCACGAAAGGACTATGTGATTATCTGCGGTGACTTCGGACTTGTCTGGAGAGACAGTTCGGAAGAACGTCACTGGCTAAAATGGTTAGAAGACAAGCCGTGGACAACGCTATGGATTGATGGAAATCATGAAAATTTTGCACGATTAAAGGCGTTCCCAACAGAAAGATGGCACGGCGGTTTGATCCAGAAAATCACACCCCATATTTTGCATTTATGCCGTGGACAGATATTTCAATTGGAGGAATATCGTATTTTTGCAATGGGCGGCGCAGAAAGTCACGATAAAAAATACCGGAAGCCAGGGGTATCATGGTGGGAGGAAGAACTTCCTACAGAAGCGGAAATTCAAGATGCCACAATTGCATTGGAGCAAGCGAACTGGAACGTGGATATTGTACTCACCCACAGCCTTTCCACAAAAATTCAGCACGAGATGTTTGAAGGGTTAAGCTATACAGATAACCGACTGACAGATTTCTTCCAAGAACTCGATGAAAAGCTGGATTTTCGGTTTTGGTTTTCCGGACATTATCATTTGTCCCAGCGATATGATGCACGGCATATTTTGCTCTATGATGCAATTGTACAGCTCACAAAGAGCGGTTTTCTGAAACAATTTCCAAGTTATGTGCAGTTGGATTGAGAGCGTGTCCAGAACTGCAAGCTATTCACACAGACGTGAACTTCTTCTCAACTGCATTCTAGCACGCACGATTTCCGGCGAATATGAAAGAGAAAGGATATTGACTTCGGAATAATCAAACGAAGATACTAGCGTGTTCGTATAAAATACCGGTTCAGATTTTGAATCAGTATTTTATTTCATGTGAGAACGCTATAGGTGACGGAGAATGATGAAAGGCACATTCAAAGACGGCTTAACAGCAACAGATTTGAAAGCAATGGGTATCAAGCTTTCACCAACACAATTTGACAGCAGCCTGCACTTTGACATTTCTGTCACTGGTGACAGAGTGGAAATCCTGCAGCGGCAGGAGATTTTTTTCAATGTGGTAAATTTCAATCTGAAAGCAGCAGGATTAAGCTTTATTCTCCGATTGGAATATGCAGAGCTGTGCAACCCGATGTATGCAATTCAGAAGAAGATGCAGCCTGCCGACTTCAAGGTTCGTGTTTTTGGCTCAGTTCGAGAAAATCATACGGCAGTCATTAACTGGCAGCTGGAAGACATTAGAGCGGACATCAAGAAGATCTGGAAGAGCATTGTAAGTCAGATTCAGATGGTGAGAGCCATGAATGACGTAATCCCTGATGCAGACAAAATCATGGGAGCGTTCAAAGTCAAAGGGGTATCTCAGGACTATTCCGGTACAAGGGTACTTCTTGGCGGAGAGTTTGCAGGAATCCATCCGAGCATTGCGAACATGACAAATGTGCGTGAGTTCGCTCAGATGCAGAATGGTGACATTGTGATGTATTTCAGTGGCAAGTATGCTACATTCACATTGACAAATGGTGCTAAGGTTACTTTTGTACTGGAGAATCCTGCAACAGGCATGAAGAGTGAAAAGGAGGACCTGTATAAGGGTATCTTTTTTCAGAATACTTACTACAAGGAGAAGGTGTAGGTATTTTCGCATTTTCCAAATTTTCTTGTTTTGACCTTTTCTAAATTTGAATGCAGATCGTATTATTTTGTTTTAAGTTTTGCTGATTCCAATGCAATTTGTTTACTTGAGATTCTTTCATGCACTCAGCGGTGGTTTGCCAGGTATCACAAATCGGTACAATATTTAGTGACATTTTTGTTACTAAAAAACCTTTTGGGCAGTGCTTTTCAAAAAAGAGACCTATTTTTCGTGTGTTTTTGAAATTCAGAATGACTGTGCGGCTGTGAGCCATTCTGAATTTTGAAATCACAAATTTTCTGCAAATGTATTCTGTCACAAATTCTTAATCTTGAGAAGAAAAAAAGGTTTTTTGAGCCTGCAAATCAGATCGTGCATATCCATAAGCAAGTGCGTTTGCAAAAGTATACTTTTATGGACGGACTGATTTCAGGTCGATTTAGCGTCTATAAGAGTGGTAATTTTTATTTACGAACGTTTTTAAATAAAAAGGGCTTTTATGCACGGATTAGGAGGCAGAGTTATGAAAAATGAACGCATATACGGGTATGTTCGGGTATCCAGTCAAAGTCAAAATGAAGATCGGCAAATGCGAGCGTTGCTGGAATTTGGCGTGGAAGAGGACAAAATCATTTGCGACAAAAAGTCTGGCAAGGATTTGGAGCGTGATGGGTATCTTTTCTTGAAGCATCATATTCTTCGCCCCGGAGATACGCTGGTCATCAAAGAGTTGGATCGTCTAAGCCGAAATAAAAAGGATATCAAAGAAGAACTGGAATATTTCAATCAGAACCATATTCGGATCAAAGTCTTGGATATACCAACCACACTGTTTGATTTTCCGGAAGAACAGAAATGGGTAATGAATATGATCAATAATATCTTGATCGAAGTCATTTCCAGCATTGCAGAATCAGAGCGTATCAAGATTCGCCAGCGACAGCGTGAAGGCATTGACGCTGCTTTGCAAAAGGGCGTAAAATTGGGGCGAGTACCGCTTTCAAAACCTGACAATTGGGAAGCAGTCATGCAGCGTGTTGAAAATCAGGAGATAACGGCTGTGGAAGCCATGCGTATATTAAATATGAAGAAAAGCAGCTATTACAAAATGAGAAAGCGTTATCCGCCTCAATAATTGGGGGATTCATTCTCATATTAAAAAGGCTGATAAGAGCCAGTCCATGGCACGGAAACATAGCTTTTTAGGCACTAGAGCGTCAAATTATTGATGTTCTAGTGCTTTTTTTATTTTTAAGTTCTGAAAAAGGGCGCGATTTTTCCGAGTTAACCGTAAAGGCTGTTTATATTCTTTTATCATGTGAGTATTGATATGAGCTGGTTCTTAGTAAGTGTTCAGCTGAACAAGTGCAGACGTTGTTTGCAATGCAGATTGTATTTTGTAAGTTCAGCTAGAACGTAAGAATATATTTTTCTGGATAAATGGAGGTAAAACAATGACAGCAAGTAGAAAGAACGAGATTATTGCTCAGCTTGTGGGTATCTTGAACGAATTGATTGAAGTTGACGATTCTGAGGAGGTGACCGAGATCTCTCCCGACACCGTGGAGATGCTGACGATCAAAGAAAGCACCGAAGTGGTCAAGGGACTGTCCGAACATACGATTCGCAAGCTGATTCATCAAGGCAAGCTCCCCTATGTAAGAACAGGAGAGGGCGTTAATGGGAAGATTCTCATCAATAAAGTAGATCTGCTTGCATTCTTTAATAAGCAGCAGACAATGCGTTCCGCTTGCTGAGCATGGCTTACTTTTTTGCTCTTGGAATCGCAATACCGGACAACACAAAAATACCAATGAACAACAGCGATGATTTCGGGATGTTCCCAATCCAAGCTGTTAGAAAGGAAGTCAGACAATGGCTACATTCAGAAAAAGAGGTAATTCTTATCAGATCAGGGTATCCTGTGGATATGATACATCAGGAAAACAGGTGATACAAACCATGTCCTGGAAACCGACTATTGGTATGAAAGACAAACAAATTGAGAAAGAGATTCAGAAGCAGGCTGCTCTCTTTGAAGAAAAATGCAAAAGCGGTCAGATCACATCCAACATCAAGTTTCAAAGCTTTGCTGAACAATGGTTTGAAGAATATGCAGTATGCAATCTTCGTAGTAACACCTATGCGTGTATGAAACAGCTTACTATAAGGGTGTATCCTGCAATCGGACACCTCAGATTGGACAAAATCACAAGACGTGACATTCAACAATTTATAAATGATCTTGCTCTTAACGGCAAAAGCTTGAAAGACGGCAAACCGTTATCGAGAAAGACAGTAGTTCATCATCTTAGTTTTATTAGTGACGTATTCTCCTATGCTGTAAAGATGGAAATGCTCACGGACAATCCTTGTAAGAATATTGACATTCCGAAAGTTGCAAAGAAGAAAAAAGAAAAGGATATCTATACACTGGAAGAGATTGCACAGCTCTTTCAATTGCTGAAAGATGCTCCTTTGAAGTATCGTACTTTTTTTACTTTGGCGATATACAGCGGATTCCGCAGAGGAGAGATGCTCGGCTTGGAATGGAAGGACATCGACTGGGACAACTGTGTAATCAGCGTCCGCAGAACATCCAATTATACCGCATCCAAGGGTATCTATACAGACACCACAAAAACAAAGAAATCCCAGCGTTCCCTCAAGTTCCCTCAGTATGTTATGGATATGCTCCGTGCATATAGGGCAGAACAAGACAAAGAACGGGAGAAGCTCGGCACAAAGTGGCAAGACTGTGATCGACTGTTCGTCAAGTGGGATGGCACTCCGATGAACAATAATACTCCCTACGCCTGGTTTAGAAAATTTTGTAAGAAGAATGATTTCCGTTTCTGTGATGTACACTCCTTGCGACACTTTTACGCATCCGCATTGATTAATAAGGGTGTAGATGTTGCCACTGTATCGGGAGCATTAGGACATTCAACAATTACGACCACAATGTCTATCTATTGTCATGAACTGAACCAAGCTCAGGCAAAAGCATCTGCTGCTATTGCTTCTGTGCTCGATTTCGGCGAATCCGGACAAACTGCCTGCATAAAGGACAAATAAAGGACAGCCGCCGGGAGAAAAAAAGAGAAACGCTCAGAAACAACGCATTTGCGTCATTTCTGAGCGTTTTGTTTTGGTGCGGACGACAGGACTTGAACCTGCACACCTTACGGCACAAGAACCTAAATCTTGCGTGTCTGCCACTTTCACCACATCCGCATGCATGGTTACTTCTTTAGTATACCATGTTCCGTGCGATTTGTCAACCCGATTTTTTTATTGCAGATGCCAAAAGAATATGATATGATTATGGTATGATAAAAAGAGCGGTGCAGTGCCGTTCGGAATTATGAAAAGGAGAAACCATCATGCAAAAACTTCATTCGATTCCCTGCCTGCTGCTGGCAGCGGTTCTTTTGGCTGGCTGCGGTGCGCAGGAGACAGCGCAGGATTCCCGGCCCCCGGCGGAATCCGTCCGCACCTCCATGCGGGAGGACTATACCACGGCGGAGCTGGTCTCAGACATGGGGCTTGGCATTAACCTTGGAAACACCCTGGAGGCGTGCGGCGACTGGATTCAGGGGGACAGCGTGACCAGTTACGAAACCGCATGGGGAAGCCCTGCGGTGACAGAGGAGATGATCGCCGGCTATGCAAAAGCCGGATTCCAGACGGTGCGCATTCCTGTGGCGTGGTCGAACCTCATGGCGGAGGACTACACCATTGCGCCGGAACTGCTGGAACGGGTGGAAACTGTGGTGCAGTATGTGCTGGACAATGACATGTATGCCATCGTCAACCTCCACTGGGACGGCGGATGGATCGCCGGCTTTTCCACGGATTTTGACACCTGTATGGAAAAGTACACCCGCATCTGGGAACAGGTGACGGACACCTTTCAGGACTACGGCGACCATCTGATTCTGGAATCCCTCAACGAGGAGGGCTGCTTTGACGACCTGTGGAACCGCTACAGCGGTTCGGATTCCGGCAAGGCGGAGGCATACGGCATTGTCAACGATATCAACCAGACTTTCGTGGATTTGGTGCGCAATTCCGGCGGAAACAATGCCAGGCGGCATCTGCTCATCGCCGGTTATGCCACCGATGTGGATTTGACCTGTGACGAGGCGTTCCGGATGCCGGAGGATCCGGCGGGACGCTGTGCGGTTTCCGTGCACTACTATTCGCCGGCGACGTTCTGCATTCTGGAGGAGGATGCGGACTGGGGCAAAGCCCGGAGCCGGTGGGGTTCGCCACGGGAACAGCGTGTGCTGGAGAGCGATATGGACAAGCTGAAGGAAACTTTCGCAGACAAGGGCGTGCCCGTCATCATCGGCGAGTATGGCTGCGTCGTCAGGAACAAGGAGGAGGAGTCTGTGAAGCTGTTCCTGTCCTCGGTGGCTGGGGCAGCACGGAGCCGCGGCATGTGTCCGGTGCTGTGGGACGTGACCGATGTGTTCTATGACCGGACAGCCTGCCAGATGAAGGACGAAGACCTGCACCAGCGGCTTTTGGCGGCAAAGTAATCACTTGCTTTTGCGATAGTGCAACGGAATTCTGCACGATTGCGATTTATATTTAGCTGTCTTGCACAAAAAGCGGCGGATTTTTGTGCGTTCCTTATAAACTTATGAGGAAATTGCAAAAAAACGCTTGCAAAATTTCAGGGAATATTATATACTGGTAAATGGAGAAGTATGGCGCAGATGCGATGACCTGTATTTCGTATTGCTCAAAAGGCGGATACATAGGAGATTTCCAGCGGGTTTCCGCAGCTCCGATGGAATGCAGAAGTATGTGTCAACATCCGGAAAACCTTGCAAATTGGGAGCGGAAAGGGGGTGCCGCAGGAGGAGCGCAGGTTTTCAGGTACGGACGTGCGGCGCTTTTGCGCATACGTGCGGCAGCATTGCCGCAGCTCACAGAATTTTTACCAAAAAAAGGAAAAAGAAAGGACGCAAGAGAAACATGAAGATGAAAAAATTCATATCGTCTCTGACTGCTGCTGTTATGGCCGCAACCACCGTGCTGACCAGTGCGCTGGTCACACCGGCAATGTCGTTTATGGCAAGCGCAGCAGACGATGACGCATTCGGTCAGGTATGGCTTGCCGGAAGCATCGGCGGCATTACAGGCGGTGTCAAGTCGGATGAAGTTTCGGTAATTGCAGATGGCACCTATACCGTTTCTGTAGACAATATGTCCGAGATGGACGGATACAACCAGTGGTACACCACCATTCAGACCCTGTATCTGGAGAGCAACATCAACAGCTATACTTACGAGAACATCAAGATCCACATTGACAGCATTGTCATTGATGGTACGGAAGCAGAGTATACCCAGAGTGAGGGTGCACAGGAAAAATCTGATGACGGCTCTTCCATTCGTGTCAATATCAAGAATACCTGGTCCGGAAACAAGATCGATGATCTGAGCGGAGAGTGCAAGGACAGCATTGAAATTACCTTTACGGTTTCCGGCACCGGCAAGCAGACAACTCCGGTAGTTACCACGACCACCACTGCAGAAACCACAACGACCGCAGAGGGCGGAACCACCACAACTGCGGCAGAAACTACTACGACCAAAGCAGCAACCACGACTACTGCGGCTGCCGTAGAGGGCAAGAAGGTCATTCCGATTAATGACACCTTCAACAACCTGCTGAAAAAGGCACAGGCAATCAACCCGAAGGAAGGCATGGTTGGCTGGAAATGGGACGAGGATCTGGGCGTTACCGATGCAACCAAGGTCATCAAGGTTGAGATCAATCTCTCTGCTGACGAGACCATCGGCGACCTCTCCTATAAGTTTGGCTCTTCCACCAGTGTGGATCCGAAATACTGGACAGAGTCCAAGCAGGTAGACGACACGTTCAATGATACCAAGGCCGTTCTCTCCTGGGATATTGACAAGGCAACTGCCAATATCATTCAGACTGAGTATGACGGCACGCTGAAGTTCGGCGCATGGGGCGGTCTGGACGACTACACCATCGACTCTGTTGTTGTTTACACCGATCCGAATGCCGTTACCACAACCACGACTGAGGAAACCACCACGACTACAACAGAAGCTACCACCACTACCACGAAGGCTGGTACGACTACCACTGAGGCAGTCACTACCACCACAACCGAGGCTGTCACCACGACTACTGCGGAAAAGGCAACCACCACTACCGCAGCTACCACAACTTCTGCTGAGAAGAACACCACGACCACTGCTGCAACCACTACCACGAAGGCAGCAGAGGAAACCACTACAGAAAATGTGACCACCACTACCACCGCAGCAACCACTGCTGCAACTACGGTTACTACCAAGGCAACTGAGGCAACTACTACAGAAGAGCCGCCGAAGGGTCTGGGCGTTGTCGTAGAGCTGGAAGATGTCTATGTAGAGCCGGGCCGTGAGACAGACTACGACAACCCTGCTATTCAGGTAAAGATCAAGAATGCAACACCTTCCATGGGCATCCAGTTCACACTGGACATTCCGGAGATCACTGCAAGCATTCTGAAGCTGGAAGATGACTATCTGATTGGCACAAAGCCGCTGGGTGGCACTGAAAATACCATGGGCTTCAAGGATTATCTGCAGGGCAAGGCTGTGACACAGGAACAGCGCTGGATCTACTATGGCTGGGCAAGCCAAGACGTTCCGGAAACGGTTTCGGATGACGCTATTGTATACAGTCTGGACTTCGAAATCGCAGACAATGCAGTTGAGATCGCAGAGGCTGCTGGTCTGGAAAAGAAGATCGATCCGGCAACCGGCCGCTCCTACTATGAGTTCCCGCTGAACTGGGCACCGGACGGCACACAGTCCGTTACCTACGACGGCCCGGACGGCAAGCCGGTTACTGTAAACCTGAAGAACTATCAGTTCATGGATGAGGACAACATGGATATCCACAAGACCGACGTGGTTTACCACAGCGGCAGCATCCGTGTTTATGCAGACACTGCAGAAACTACCACATCCACCGCAGCAACTACAGCCACTACTACCACAGCAACCACCGCTGCAACTACCAACGAAGAAGAAAAGCCCATCAATCTGGTTCTGCCGAAGCAGTTCGTAGATCCGGGCGAGGACGTTGCACTGAAGATCGGCGTTACCGGCGGTGTAAACAGCTATGGTATCGGCGGTACGATCGAAATTCCGGAGCTGACCTCCAAGATCCTGAGCTATGACCTTGAATATGGTATGGGCGGCGTTATGGACTTCCACTTCGGTAACAACAACCTGAGCAATACCGGCTGGTACAACGACTATAAGAACGGCAATGGCACCGGTGAGGACAAGGATCGCTGGATCCAGTTCGTTGCATCTTACAAGGATGTAGCACATGTGCCCAGCGAGGAAGATGGACTGATCTCCCTGAACATGTCCATTTCTGAGGATGCAATTCAGATCGCAGAAGAAGCTGGTCTGGAACTCAAGACCATGACCGAGGAAGACGGCACAGTTGTCAGCTACTATGAATTCCCGCTGTCCTGGGCACCGTACGGCACCGATGAGGGCTGGAGCGGCGACAGACCGGTACAGCTGAAGCGGTTCCAGTATCTGGATGACACACCGGCAGAAGGCGTGGATATCTTCCAGGATCAGGTTGGCGTGAAGGACGGCGCACTGTACGTTGTCAAGGATCGTTCTGCTGTAACCACTACTACCACAACGACCACAACCACAACCACTACTACCACAACGACCACGACCACAACCACTACCACTGCACAGCCGACCACCACTTCTACGACCACCACCACTGCACAGCCGACTACCACTTCTACGACCACCACCACAACAACTACTACCACAACCTCTGCTACCACCACTACCACCACTACCACAACCACTACCACCACTGAGGAAACTACCACCACCACTACCACCACAACCACTACCACTACCACTGAAGAAACGACTACCACAACCACCACCACAACTACCGAAGAAACGACTACCACAACCACAACAACCACAGAGGAAGTGACCACAACGACCACAGAGTCGACGACCACAACCGCTGCGACCACAACCACCGCAGAAATCACAACCACGACGACACAGCACACAACCAACACACTGCCGACTTATACACAGCCGACAAACACCAGAGCAACCCGTGTGACTACTACCACAACCACAACCACCACTACCGCAGCAACAACTACCACAACCGAAGAGACCACCACAACCGAAGAGACCACCACAACCACTGAAGAAACCACCACAACCACGACGGAGATCACTACGACAACAGAAGAACCGATTGTTAGCACCACAACAACCACAGAGGAAGTTCCGGTAGTTACCACCACTTCTATCTCCATTGAGGTCAATGCAGAAGCAGGCTTCTATCTCTCTGTAGATGAGCGCCCGTTCAATGCGGCTGACCTGCTGAAGGCATTCTCTGTAAACGAGGACGGCGAAGCAACGGATATCACCGCAGACATCACTTTCGATTATGCTACACCGAAGGCAGCGTTTGATGACAAGAACGAGGCTTACTGCGCAATTGAGCTGACACCGAAATATAATGGTGAAGATGTAGACGGCGCTGCAAAGCCGAAGGTTTACATCGGCATCAAGGGCGACGCACAGCTGGATGGCGACGTCGATATGGATGACTCCTTCGAAGTACTCCAGTACTACTCCTACAAGGCAGCCGGCCGCTTCCCGACGCTGACGGACGGCACCGACGAGAACCTGGAGAAGCTGGCATACTTCCTGGCTGATGTTGACACCGAGTCCAAGCTTGGTAAGAACGAGGACGAAAAGGCACTGTCCATGGACGATGCGTTCAATATCCTCCAGTTCGTTTCTTACAGAGCTGCCGGCAGAGATACCACTTGGCCGGACGTTGTAACCTCTCTGAAATCGCTGGAAAACTCCATTTGGTTTGAAGGCTAAGCCATACTGCTGGAAAAGCATTTGACAACAATTGCATGACATCTGCTGCGTATGCAGCAAAACCGGTACGGCGTGTTTCGCCGTGCCGGTTTTTGTTTGCAGGAAAAGCCTTGCCAGAGCGATGCTTTTTCCGGATTCTACTTTATTTTTTTCGAATTGCGAAAAAAAGTTGTCATATTCTATTGCAAATTTCGGTGAAATCGGCTATACTGAGAAGTAGTACATGGGCAACATGGACATCGGGAACGTTTGCACAGAAGGAGGAGTTACATTGAAGACAATTACAGAGGCAAAGAAGCTGCTGACATCCGGAGCATTGGACGAGAAGCTGGAAGCGCTTTGTGTGTCAAAGGATGCGGAGATTCTCGCCGCCTATCGGGAACGGCTGATGCAGGCGCTGGACGCATTTGCAGCGCAGTTTGGCACGGAGCGGGAAGTCGCACTGTTCTCTGCTGCCGGCAGAACAGAACTGGGCGGAAACCACACGGATCACCAGCGGGGACACGTCCTCGCTGCCAGCGTCAATCTGGACATCATCGCCGTGGCTGCCATGCGGGACGACGATCTGGTTCAGGTCAAGAGCAAGGGATTTCCTATGGATATCATTTCTCTGGAAGAGCTTGCGCCGCAGACGGACAAAAAGCCGGATTCCGCAGAGCTGGTGCGTGGCGTTGCCGCACGCTTCCGGCAGCTGGGCTACAGTGTGAAAAGAGGCTTCGATGCCTACACCGAATCACAGGTGATGCAGGGCTCCGGACTGTCCTCCTCCGCAGCATTTGAGGTGCTTCTCGGCAATATCTGCAATACGTTTTATGCAGAGAACCAGTGCAGCGCCGAGGAGATCGCAGAGATCGGACAGTTTGCCGAGAACGTCTATTTCCGGAAGCCGTGCGGGCTGATGGATCAGATGGCATCGTCTGTGGGCGGTGTGGTCGCCATTGACTTCGCAGACGCTGCCGCACCGCAGGTGGAGCCGGTTTCTTTTGACTTCTCCACGTCGGGCTATGCCCTGTGTATCGTGGACACCGGCGGAAATCATGCCGACCTGACGGCAGAGTATGCGGCGATTCCGGAAGAGATGTGCGCTGTGGCAAAATATTTCGGCGCACAGGTGCTTTCCGAAGTGTCGGCAAATCAGGTGATGCAGGCAATTCCGGCACTGCGCAAGGCGTGCGGCGATCGGGCGGTGCTCCGTGCCATCCATTTCTATCGGGAGGACCGGCGTGCACAGGGCGAGTGCGATGCGCTGGAACGGGGCGACTTTGAGGCATTTCTGCGCCTGGTGCAGAATTCCGGCGAGTCCTCCTACTGTCTGCTGCAAAACGTCTATCCATGTTCCGCACCGCAGGAACAGCCCATCTCCATTGCTCTCGCTGTGGGAACGGCATTGCTGGGCGGACGTGGTGCCATTCGGGTGCACGGCGGCGGATTCGGTGGAACCATTCAGGCGTTTGTTCCGGACGTGCTGCTCACCTGTTTTCAGGAGGGCATGGAGGCTGCGCTGGGCAAGGGCTGCTGCCACATTCTCCGCATTCGCCCTGTCGGCGGAACCGTCATTTTAAATTGAACAGAATAAGCGTCTGATATGCTAAAACACAGCGCAGACGCTAAGAGAGGAAGCGTAGTATCATGGGAAAAATTCTGGTAACCGGCGGCACCGGTTTTATCGGAAGCCATACCTGCGTGGCACTGACCAACGCAGGCTATTCGGTAGTCGTAATGGACAATCTGGTGAACTCCAAGGTGGAGTCCATCGCAAGAATTGAGATGATCACCGGCAAACACATTCGGTTTTATCGCACCGATATGCTGGACGAAGAGGGCATGCGCCAGATCTTCGAGGACAACAAGATCGATGCGGTCATCCACTTCGCCGGTCTGAAGGCAGTGGGCGAGTCAGTACAGAAGCCGCTGGAGTACTATCACAACAACATCAGCGGTACGCTGTCCCTCCTGCGGGTGATGCGGGAGTATGGCTGCCGGACGATGATCTTTTCGTCCAGCGCAACGGTATACGGCTGCAACAACCCCGTGCCCTATCAGGAGGATATGCCCACCTCTGCCACCAATCCCTATGGTTATACCAAGGTGATGATCGAGCAGATGCTGCGGGATATTTGCGTGGCAGACTCGCAGTTCAGTGTAGTAGCGCTGCGGTACTTCAACCCCATCGGCGCTCATGAGAGCGGTCTGATCGGGGAGAACCCCAACGGTATCCCCAACAATCTGGTGCCCTATGTGGCACAGGTGGCGCAGGGCAAGCTGGAAAAGGTCAGCGTCTACGGCGACGACTACGACACACCGGACGGCACTGGCGTGCGGGACTACATCCATGTCATGGATCTGGCGGGCGGTCATGTGGCTGCACTGGCATATGGCGTCAACCACCATGGCTTCGAGGCCATCAATCTGGGCACCGGCAAGGGCAGCAGCGTGCTGGACGTGGTGCACGCCTATGAAAAGGCATGCGGAAAGAAGATTCCCGTTTGCATCACCGGACGCCGTGCCGGTGATGTGGCAACCTCGTATGCCGATGCCACAAAGGCAAAGGAGCTGCTGGGCTGGGAGGCAACTTCTGATTTGCAGAAGATGTGCGAGGACAGCTGGCGCTTTACAGAACAGAATCCGGCGGGGTTGTAAGCCATCCCGCAGGAAGGAGCACATATGACAGGTAGATTCGGAGATGCCATCGACAATTTTCTGATTGTCGTGGTGGCAATTGCAGTGGTACTGCTGCTGGTGGTCATGCTGGGTTCCCGGCAGAGTCCGTTTCGGCGGAAGCTGAGCCAGATTCTGGTACAGAATCCCCGGACGGCAAAGCATCAGCCGCTGGAATTCAATCGGGAATACTATATCACAGGAGAAAAGACCATGCGCAGACCGATTCGTGGAAAAAATCCGGCCCGAACCGAACAGGCGGTTCTGGTGCAGAAGGTGGACGAACGCCGCCGTACCATCGACCCCAGCGGGACACTGAAGCTGTACAACGAGTATTATGAGCTGATCTTCAAGACGAGAAAGGGCGACATCCTGCATCTGGTGACCAGCAAGCAGGCGTATGTCAATATGCCGTTTCACCAGCAGGGAACGCTGACGTTCCAGGGAGAGCGTCTGATTCGCTTCCAGTATGCGGACGGCGAGGTCACGGAAAATCAGCAGGCATTCCACACAAGCACCGTCAGCACGGCTGTTGCTGCCGGCAGACGATAAAACCGACACGAAAGGAGCGTTCCCATGCAGGACGAAGAGCTGGAATTTGAGGACAATCTCATTCAACTGGAGGACGAGGACGGCAATCCCACCTCGTTTGAGTTTCTGGACTTGATCCCCTATGAGGGAAAGGAATATGTGGTGCTGCTGCCCGCTGATGAGGATGCCGACGAAGTCGAGATTCTGGAACTGGCAGAGCTGGACGATGAGATGGAGGAATACCGTTCCATCGAGGACACCGCCATTCTGGAAGCAGTGTTCGAAATTTTCAAGGAGAAGTTCAAGGACGAATTTAATTTCGAAGACTGATCTTTCCGCTTTATTCCAAACCAAAACGCCCTCCGCAGGATGATCCCTGCGGAGGGCGTTGCTTTTTGTGCGGGATTCTGATGCGTTACGGAACGATCAGAACCGGTGTTTCAATGGTGACTTCGTTGTAGATCTTCTCCGCCATGTCCCAGGGCAGGTTGATACAGCCGTGAGAACCGTTGGTGAGGTAGATATCACCGCCGTATGCGCTTCGTGCCAGATCGTGGAGTCCGATGCCGTTGTTGTCAATGGGCATCCAGAAGTCCACCCATGTGTGATAGCCCTCAACCTCGTAAGTGCCCAGATACTGTCCCGGAATCTTCGTGCGAATCTTGAACACGCCCGGCGGGGTCAGACGGTTGGGGTCGGAGGCAAGTCCGGTTACCACATCGGTATCCAGAAACAGCGAGCCGTTGACGTAGAACCAAAGGTGCTGGCGGCAGATGTCCACTTCAATGTAGGTGGCGCCGGTGTAGTCCACGCCGGCGTGGGAGTGCATCCGGAAGCCCTCACGGTCGTAGATCGGTTCCAGCGTGGTGGAACCGCCTGCCTTGATGGCGTCCACCAGTTCCTGCGTGGTCTGTTCCACATTGGTCAGCCAGCCGTAGGTGCTGTTTGCGCCAAAGGCAAGCTCCACGGTGCCGTCTGCGGTGGAGTTGAAGGTGCGGGTGTAGCCGGCTGCGTAGGTGTCGTACTTGTCGGCAATGTTCTCTTGTACCCATGCGGTCGCCTTGTCGGTGTCCACGGTGATCTCATCGTCCTGTACGGAAACCCAGTCCAGAATGGTGGAGTGTTCCAGCACTTCCGTGCCCACCGGATCCATCATCTCTTCCCGGTCAGTCATGTCGAACGTAATGTCCGCAGCGCCGATCTTGTTGTACAGATCCAGTGTGGACTGAAGGCTCTCTGCGGTGACGGATGCCTTTTTGTAGCAGTTGCTGTCCGCCATCTGAATGACGCTGTTGCCCTCCCGCATCTGCGCAATGGCATAGTCGGAGAGGACAGCGGTGTCCACCATGTTGCCGTCGCTCTCCGGCTGGATGGAGTAGGAGCCGTCGCCGTTGGTGACGATCTTGGCGTCTGTCGGCGGGGTACTGCCCCAGTCATAGGCGGCGATCAGACTCGCCAGCGCATCCTCAGAGTAGGACTCCTGAAATTTCACGGTGTATTCGCTTTTGGAGAAGAGCTTGGTGAACCATGCGCCGTGGCTCTCCTCAGCGGGTTCGTCCAGACTGCCGTCCGGTATGGCTGTTGTACCGCCGAAGGAGGCAGCAGGGAAGGTGATGGGGTCGCCGTCCTTGGGAACAAAGGTGATGCCTGTTTTCTGGGCGGTGCTCAGCAGGGCGGCAGATGCCTCGTCGCCGGTCATGCCGGCAATGTTGGTGTTGTTGACGTAGGTGTTCGGCAGGAATTTCCCGTGGTACAGGATCAGTCCGGTGAAATAGACGATCAGCAGAATGGCAGCGGCGGCAATGCCGGCGATGATGCTGATGTTCCGGATGGTGTGCGTTCCTGCGCCGGAACGGCTGCGGGCGGTTTCCTCGCCGTATCCGCCGTAATTCTGGTAGGTGTAATCCGGACGGGATGACGGTGCAGTCCGGCGGGGGACGCTTTGCCGCGGTTGGGCGTAGCCGGAACCGGCGCTGCTTCTGGTTGCAGTCATAGCGTCCTGAATCTGGCGCACTTTTTCCGAACGGGTCGGGTCGGGGATACTGCCGGCTGGCGCTGCTGCGCCGGCATAGGCAGGTGCGGGTGCCGGCTGGCCGTCAGAGGACAGTCCCTCTTTGGCAGCGAGAGATGCTTTGATGCGCTCCCGCATTTCGTCTTTGGTCAGGTGTGTGGGTGTGCTGCCGGACGGCGGCACAGATTTTCTCTCTTCGTTCAAGTCAATCGTTCCTTTCCCCCATTGCTTCGGGCCGCATTGGGAATCTGCACTGGCGCAGATTCTGGTGTTTCAATTCCATGCGTTCAGAGGTCGTCTATCGGAACTCAGAGCCGATGATCTGGCTCGTGGGATTTGTCCGTATCAGTTCGAACAAGCTCTGGCATTTGTCGAGCTGCAAGGCAGCATTGCCGTATGAAATACCGCTGGAGTGCGGTCAAAATTCGGCCGTCATTCCTATTATAATCGTATGGGCTGCATTTGTCAACACTTTTCGACGGGTTTGTGGTAAGATATCTGCAATTTGTAAATTTTTTTACCGCTTTGTATTTTTTGCGGAGAAACAGGAGAAAATGGCGGCGCTGAGACCGCCTTCGAAGGCTTACTGTGATGCACAAAAAAGAATCGACACTTTATGCGAAAGTGTGCATTTTGTACAAACAGCATGCGGTGAAATTGTGGAAAATTCGGCTTGACAAGAAAATGGAACAGGCGTATACTAAAGATGGAAAAACTTGCAGCGATGCGAAAGGCAGCAGCTGGACAAGCTTTTCCGGAATCAAAAATCGGCAAATGCTCTTGTAAGCCCGTGGGAAAGGGTATGGAAAAACAATTTGATCAGAGCAAGATTATGCTGAATGGAGGAAATTGTATGAGTCGAAGAAAGCCTTTTTGTCGCTGTTTGGCTGCGGTTGTCCTTGCCGCAGTGACAGCAACTTCTGCACTTCCGGTGGCTGCGGATTATGATGCTGCACCGCTGGATGCGGCATCGTGGGATGGAATTATGACAACGGCGAGCACTGCCAGCGTTACCTTTACCGCTGCACAGGGCACACTGGAATCCGCCTATGCGGAGTGGAACGCTGTGAGCGGTGCCACGGATTACCATGTTTATGTCAAGTCCGGCAGCAGTTATACGCTGGTGGATAATATGCTGGTACGGCAGTACCCCACCTGTTTCCGTGTGGATGTGCCGGGACTGGCAGCTGGAAGCTATCAGCTGAAAGTTGTTCCGGTTATCGGCGGAAAGGAGGACGAGTCCAAGGCAGGGGAAACAGCTGCGCTGAATGTGGAGGCGCACGACCGAAGCGGTTTCGGCTTTGTGGAAGGCACGTCTTCCGGTGCGTATAACGAGGACGGCACGCTGAAAGAAAATGCAATTGTTGTATATGTGACGGATGCCAACAAGGATACCGTAACTGCAAGCATTGATTCCACAGGCAAGGGTGCGGCAGATGTGACCGGCGTGCAGAATATCATCACTGCTTATAAGAAAAATAAGGAAAAGCGCCCGCTGTGTCTGCGGTTTCTCGGCAACATCACCGATCCGGCAGATATGCCTAAGGGCGATTTGATGATCGATACGGCAAAGGCCGGTATTACCGTTGAGGGTATCGGTACGGACACCGTATTCAACGGATTTGGTCTGGTCATGAAAAACTGCTCCAACGTGGAGGTGCGCAACATCGGCTTTATGAACTGCAACAGCAGCGAGGGCGATGACTGCGGCTTGCAGCAGGGCAACGATCACATCTGGGTGCACAACTGCGACTTCTTCTATGGCGATGCCGGTTCGGATGCCGACCAGGTCAAGGGCGACGGCGCACTGGACACCAAGACTTCCACCTATGTCACACACTCCTACAACCATTTCTGGGACAACGGCAAGTGCAATCTTCAGGGTATGAAGTCAGAATCGGAGACCAATTACATCACCTATCACCACAACTGGTACGATCATTCCGATTCCCGCCACCCGAGAATCCGTACCTGCTCGGTACACTGCTACAATAACTACTATGACGGCAACGCCAAGTACGGCATCGGCGTCACCAAGGGTGCCTCTGCCTTTGCAGAGAACAACTACTTCCGCAACTGTAAGAACCCGATGATGAGTTCCGGACAGGGTACGGATGCACTGGGTGAGGGCACATTCTCCGGCGAACCCGGCGGTATCATCAAGGCTTACGGCAACTATATCGAAGGCGCACAAAGCTATATCCCGTATTCCGAGAACAGCACTTCCTTTGATGCATACGAGGTTTCTGACCCGTCCGAAAAAGTGCCCGGCGATGTCAAGACGGTTTCCGGCGGCACAGGCTACAACAACTTCGATACCGATTCCAGCATCATGTACAGCTACAAGGCAGATGCAGCGGCTGATGTGCCGGCTATCGTTACTGCCAAGGCCGGACGCGTACAGGGCGGTGATCTCCAGTGGAAGTTTGACAACTCCGTGGACGATGCAAGCTATGCTGTGAATCAGGCACTGAAAGATGCGCTGGTGAACTACAAGCCCACTGTCATTGCCATCGGCGGCGGCTTTACCGACAACACCTCCGATCCCATCGTGACCACCGCAACCACCGCAGTCAGCAACACCACAACCACTACCAAGACGACAGTCAGCGTGACCGCCAGCAGCACCGGTGCGACAACGGTTTCCACCACGGGCAGAGTGACAGTTCCGACCACACCGGATGTGCCGGCAGCAGGGGACATCTTCTGCTCGCCCAACGGAACGGGCAGCGGCGATTCGGAGAAAGATCCGACTTCTGTCACCAACGCCATTTCCAAGCTGACGGCTGGCCATACCATCTATCTGCTGGGCGGTACTTACAAATTCTCCGAGATGATTCTCATCGACAGCTCCAACAGCGGTACGGCAAACGCCATGAAGACCATCAAGCCCTATAACGGCGCCGATGTTGTCTTTGACTTCTCCGGACAGGGCGAGGCAAATGCCTCCAAGCGCGGTATCGTGCTGGACGGCGACTACTGGCATTTCTACGGCTTTGAGATTACCAAGGCAGCCGACAACGGCATGCTTCTCTCCGGCAGCAACAACACCGTTGAGCACATGGTATTCAACGACAATCAGGACACTGGTCTGCAGCTCTCCCGCTACAACACCAGCGCTGCCGCCATTGCAGACTGGCCCAGCAATAACCTGATCCTAAACTGCACTTCCAAGAATAACTGCGATGATAAAACCATGGAAAATGCCGACGGCTTTGCTGCAAAGCTGACCTGCGGCGAGGGCAATGTGTTCGATGGCTGTATGTCCTATAACAACAGCGATGACGGCTGGGATTTGTATGCGAAAACGGAAACCGGCCCCATTGGTGTGGTAACCATCCAGAACTGCGCGGCATTCCGCAACGGCTATACCGAGTTCGGCGAGGGCTACGGCAACTGTGACGGCAACGGCTTCAAGCTCGGCGGCGGCGGTGTCGGTTCTGCCCATGTCGTCAAGAACTGTCTGGCGTTTGAGAATCTGAACTGCGGTTTCACCGACAACAACAACCCGAAACTTGGCAGCCTGACCAACTGCACTGCCTATAACAACAATCTGGGCGGCAACAAGAAATACAACATTGCCTGCTATCGCTGCGATGACCCTGGCGCAGATTTCTCCAATGTGATCTCCTATTTCAGCAAGGAGAATCTCACATCAAATCTGGGTGTGTCCGGTGTCGTTGTGGCAAACGATAAATTCTGTGGAACGATCCAGAACAGCATTTATTACAACGGCGCTTACTATCAGGTCGGCGAGAAAACAGCCATTGCGAACGGCGAAAAGGTCGGCACAAAGGGCGCAGCTATCTCCGACGATGATTTCGAGGCCGTAACTGTCCCGCAGATGGGAACCGATTTCGACACCGCATGGCGAAATTCCGACGGTTCTATCAACACCCACGGCTTTATGCAGGTCAAGGAATCCAGCGCCCTCTACAGCATCCTCGGCGCAAAGTTCCAGCAGATCGATACACCGCCGGTGGTAACGACAGCCACCACCAAGGCAACCGAGGAGACCACGACCACAGCGGTTACTTCGGAAACCACCAGGGAATCTGCTTCGGAGACCACTGCTTCGGAAACTACTGCTTCCGCAGCAACTTCTGACAGCACAGCATCCAAGACCACCGAAAAGACGACCGCTGCCCCGGAAGAAACCACCACAGCATCGGTGACCACCGTTTCTGTTGACCCGTCCGCTCTGTACGGCGATGTCAATCTGGACGGCGATGTGGATCTGGCGGATGCCGTTCTGCTGAACAAGGCGATCAGCGGTGCCGTAGAACTGGGCGCAAAGCAGCGCATCAATGCGGAGTGCTATGCCGATGGCGTTGTCACCGTGGACGACTCCATGACACTGCTGCAGTTCCTCGTACACCTGAGAAACAGCCTGCCGGTTCAGCCCAGCTGATCTCATTTCTGACAACTCCTACTCTGTCATAAGATACCTCGAAAATGGGGCGGATGTGCGTTTTGCAGCATCCGCCCCATTTTCTTGCAATTTGGAAGAAAATACGGTATAATAAAAACAAAGGAAACACTGTACAGGTTTTGTGCGGTGCTGCCGGAAAAGGAGGACAGCCCCATGAGAAATGTGATGCGGGAAATCGATGTGCCGGACTGGCAGGAACGCCTTGCTGCCTACCTGCCGCAGGAGGATTCGGAACGGCGGGATTTGCAGGAGGTGCT
>NZ_FR898094.1:34843-114942 GCF_000437175.1 Ruminococcus sp. CAG:330
GCTGCAGGCCGTGCGGCAGGACGGCAGCCGTGTGCTGTATCGGGAGCGTCAAAACGGGCACATCACCTGTTCCGGTTTCGTGATGGATCCGACGCTCTCCGAGGTGCTGATGGTGTACCACAACATCTACGATTCCTTTGCGTGGACGGGCGGTCACGCCGACGGCGTCAATGACTTTCTGGCGGTGGCAGTGCGGGAGGCAAAGGAGGAGACCGGAATCCGGAAGCCCTATGCCCAGTCCGGCGAGATTCTCTCGGTGGATGTCCTGCCCGTGAAAGCCCATCGGAAGCACGGCGTTTCCGTGCCGGCGCATGTGCATTATAACATCACCTATGGACTCATCGCCAGCAAAAAGGAAAAGCTTCGGGTGAAGCCGGACGAGAATCAGGCGGTGCGCTGGATTCCCATGGCGCAGCTGCGGGAGCTGTGCCGGGAACCGCAGATGATTCCCATTTATGAGAAGCTGGCGGAGCGGATGCGCCGCTGTGCCCAGCGTCAGGAACAGGTGCTGCGTGCCATTGCGCCGCCGCTGCTGGCGTGGTATCCCGGCCATGCACGGGAACTGCCCTGGCGGCAGAATCGGGAGCCGTATCGGGTCTGGCTGTCGGAGATCATGTTGCAGCAGACCCGTGTGGAGGCGGTGAAAGGCTACTACCAGCGGTTTCTGGCGCAGTTTCCCACGGTACAGGCACTGGCGGAATCGTCGCAGGAGCAGGTCAACAAGTGCTGGGAGGGGCTGGGCTACTACAGCCGTGCAGCGAACCTCCGGCGGGCTGCGGTACAGCTGGCGGAGCAGTATCAGGGACAGTTTCCCCGCACGTGGAAAGAGGTGCGGGCACTCCCCGGCGTGGGGGATTATACCGCCGGCGCTATCTGTTCCATTTGCTTTGACCTGCCGACACCGGCAGTGGACGGGAATGTCCTGCGTGTGACGGCACGTGTGACGGACACGTTCTGTGAGATCGACCGGCCGGAACAAAAGGCGGCGGTGACGCAGGTGCTGACCGAGGTGTACCAGGCGGGGCACTGCGGGACGCTGACACAGGCGCTCATGGAGATCGGCGCAACAGTCTGTCTGCCCAACGGAAAGCCTCTGTGCGATGTCTGTCCGCTGGCATCGCTTTGTATGGCCCGTCGCAACGGCGATGTTCTCCGGCTGCCCCAGCGCATTGAAAAGAAGGCACGCCGGAAGGAGTCGTATACCGTATTTCTGCTCTGCTGCGATGGCAAATATGCCGTGCGGAAACGGCAGGAAAAGGGCTTGCTTTCCGGACTGTGGGAGTATCCCAATGCGGCCGGAATTTTAGAGACGGACGCTGCTGTGGCACAGGCGGCGGCGTGGGGCTGCCAGCCGGTGGAGGTGGTGCGAACTACGGAGCGCAGTCATATTTTCACCCATGTGGAGTGGAAGATGAAAGGCGTGCTGATGACCTGTCAGACACCGGCAGAGGGATTTGTCTGGCGGACGGCGGAGGAGATCGCACAGGAGTTCTCTCTGCCCACGGCGTTTCGGCAGTTCTCAGCATTTTTATCGGAATCTTGAGCAGTGCATCAGCAGTTCGGCAGGTTTCCGCCGCTTGCATTTTCCCGCTGATTATGATATACTAACTGTATCTATTCCGTGAAACGATTTCAGAGCAGGCGTGTTCCCGTCGGGCGCACGCAGAAGAAAGGACGGCGACTTTTTTGAAAAAGATTTACTTTATTTGCAACCTGCATTCCGGAAGAGCCTCCATCGGTTCTCATCTGGCGATGATGATCGACCGCTTTACGGCAGCGGGATTTGAGGTGACGGTTCATCCCACGCAGGAGCGTGGCGATGCCATTGCGCAGGCGAAGCAGGTCTGCGACAGCGGATTGTACGACATCCTGGTGTGCTCCGGCGGAGACGGAACGCTGAATGAAGTGATACAGGGCTATATGCTTAGCGAAAACCAGTGCCCCATCGGGTACATTCCCTTTGGCTCCACCAATGATTTCGCTCGAGGCTTGGGCATTCCCACGGATCCGGAGGAGGCGGTGGACTGCATCATTCACGGCGAGGCACTGCCCTGTGACATCGGCGGATTCAACGACAAGTATTTCACCTATGTGGCAGCATTCGGCGCATTTACGGAAATTTCCTACCAGACTTCGCAGCAGTTCAAAAACGTGCTGGGGCACGCCGCCTATATCCTGAACGGACTCTCCAAGCTCTCCCGTATCCGAGCCTGCCGGATGCGCATCGAGTATGACGGCGGTGTCATCGAGGACGAATTTCTGTACGGCATGGTCACCAACTCCTCCTCCGTGGCACGCTTTCTGGCACTGTCGGAGGTGCGCTGGGATGACGGATTGTTTGAGGTAACGCTGATTCACAAGCCCTCCAGTCTGGCGCAGTTCCAGCAGCTTGTGGCAGCGTTCTCCAAGATTCAGATCGGGCCGGCGAAGCCCTATCTCCACTACTTCCGCACGTCTAAACTCAAGGTCACCAATCTGGACGAGGAGCCGGTTTCGTGGACCATCGACGGGGAATATGGCGGAACGGAACGGGTGAACCGGATCGTGAACAACCAGAAGGCAGTGCAGTTCTGGATCGACCCTGTCCGCCGCAAACAGGCAGAAGAAAATCCGGATGGCGGACTTGCTGTGGTCATGCCGCCTCCGGAGGAATCGATGCAGCCGCCGGAAGATCAGGATTAAGAACCTGTCTTCACAAGAAATATATGTGGATTTTCGAGCATAATTTTGTTGCAGACAAGGCAAAAATACGCAGGCGGGCTGTCGCCCGGCAAGTATTTTTCACGCAGGATGCAGCAAAATTTGCCGAAAAGACACTTGTATACGCTTGTGAAGACGGGTTCTAAAAACCTGTGTGCATCAGCGTCTGCGTATGCTTTTAAAAGATTTGCTGCAGCCAGTAGCGCAGGCAAGCCGGCTGTCCGTTGTATTCGTGGAAGCCGGGGAATTCCGGCTCGTGGGGAACCATCTCTGTGCGGTGATACAGCAGAATCAAAAGGGAAACCAGACAGTATCCCCAGTAAATGGTGCTGATGCTGCCGAGGCAGATGCCCACCGTGCCGGTAATGGCGCCGCTGAGGGCGATGCCATGGTTGCTGCGGGAGTCCGTTTTCGACTTCCTGGCAAAAATGACGGCGGCAATTCCCATGCCCACCGGAAGAATCGGAAAGCGGAAAAACAAGAGGGAGACAATGCCGAAAATCAGAGCGGTAGTGTCCCGATGATGAGGCGGTTTCGGGGACTGCTTTGGAAACGGGGACTGCTGCATGAAACGTTCCTCCATAGTACGAGTTTTCAATTACCAATATCATAGCAGAATTTCGGGGAATTGTCAAGATAATGGCGGAAAATGCGGGAAAAACAACGGTTTTGGAAGATGAGGAGGCAGAAAAAATGGAAGATCGGCAATTTCATATCAATTGTGCAGCCGGAGAGATCGGAAAGTATGTGCTGCTCACCGGTGACCCGGATCGTGTGCCGGAGATCGCAGCGCATCTGGAACACAGCCGAAAAGTGGCGCAGAAGCGGGAGTTTACCACGTATACCGGAGCGCTGGAGGGTGTGCCGGTGAGCGTGATCTCCACGGGAATCGGCGGGCCGTCTGCGGTCATCGCCATGGAGGAATGCGTTGCCCTCGGTGCGCATACCATGATACGGATCGGCACTTGCGGCGGGATGCAGCCGGAGCTGATCCCGGGAACGCTGATCCTCCCCACCGGCGCCATCCGCATGGAGGGGACAACACGGGAGTATCTGCCGCTGGAGTTTCCGGCAGTGCCGGACTTTGACCTGCTGTGCAGTCTGACGGCTTCTGCTGCGGAACGTGGCTGCCGGTATCGAACCGGCGTGGTGCAGTGCAAGGATTCGTTCTATGGGCAGCACTCGCCTCAGACCATGCCGGTGCGGCAGAAGCTGCTGGACAACTGGCAGGCGTGGAAAGAGGGCGGCGCTCTTGCCTCCGAGATGGAGTCGGCGGCGCTGTTCATTACGGCAGCAGTGCGCCATGTGCGCTGCGCCACCGTGCTCCAGATGATCTGGAATCAGGAGCGGGAGCAGGTCGTGCGGGACAGCGCACATGCGGCGGATGATATGACCAATGCCATTGCCGTGGCGGTGGATGCCATGCGCCGGCAGATCCTGCGGGAGAAGAAATCGGGGGAAAAGGAGAACGAGTCGTGGCGCTGATTTATTGCGTGGAGGATGACAATGGGATACGGGAGCTGATTACCTGTGCGCTGCAATCCGGCGGGTACACTGTGGAGGGATTTCCAAACGGCAGGGATTTTTTTCACCGGCTGCAAAAGGAGCTGCCCTCGCTGGTGCTGCTGGACATCATGCTGCCCGATTTGGACGGCAATGCGATTCTGAAGCGGCTTAAGGCGGAGGAGGATACGGCGGTGCTGCCGGTCATTATGCTCTCCGCCAAGTCCACAGAGATCGACAAGGTGACCAGTCTGGAAAACGGCGCAGACGACTATATCACAAAGCCCTTCGGTATTATGGAGTTGCTGTCCCGTGTGAAAGCGGTGCTCCGGCGGAGCGGCGGAAAGACGGCGCAAAAGCAGGGACAGCTCTCCTGTCAGGGACTGCTGCTGGATCTGGATCGCCGGACAGCGTCTTATGAAAGCACGGAAATCGTCCTGACCTATAAGGAGTTCGAGCTGCTGGCGTATCTCATGCGGAATCGGGGGACAGCGGTTTCCCGTGACCGGCTGTTGGAGGAGGTGTGGGGCTTTCAGTACGAGGGCGAAACCCGTACTGTGGATGCTCACATCAAGACGCTGCGGCAGAAGCTGGAGGCAGCAGAATGCCGGAATCTCATCGGAACGGTGCGCGGATACGGGTATAAGATCGGAGGATGATGCAGATGGGATGGATTCTTTGGCTGCTGCTGTTTGCGGCAGTGGCGGCAGATCTGGTTTTGCTGGTGCTGCTTCTGCGGATGCGGGACAAAATGCAAAAGCAGCAGCGAACCGATCACAAGGCGCTGAAACGGGAAAAGCAGGAACTGACGGCGATCCGGCGGGAACTCTGTCATGAACGGGACATCATCGGATTGATTCAGGAACACATGGTGGAGGGCATCCTGATTCTGGATGACTCCGACAAGATCCAGCTGGCGAACCGCACGGCGGTGGCGCAGCTGCGCATTGCGGACGGCGAGTGGGAGAACAAGTCCATCTTTATCCTGACGGACAATCAGGACTTCCTACAGGCGCTGCGCCAGTCCAAGACCGGACAGAATCCGCCGGTGCGCCACCTGCTGAAGCTGGAGGAAAAGTACATCCGTGCCTATATCCATCGGGTGGAGATGGGCGGTATTTTCGGAACGATCGTGCTGCTGGTGGATGTGACCTACAGCGTTAAAGCGGAGAAGATGCGGCAGGAGTTTACCGCCAATGTGTCCCATGAGCTGAAAACCCCCCTGACCACCATCAAGGGCTTCGGCGAGATGTTCGGGAGCGGCATGATCACCAGGAAAGAGGACGTGCTGAAATACGGCTCTATGATCGAGCGGGAGAGCGAGCGGCTGCTCTTCCTCATCAACGATATCATCCGGCTCTCCGAGATCGAGGAACACACGGAGGAACTCCGGACACCGGTGGAGCTTCGCACCGCGGCACAGGATGCCCTCCAGATTCTGGAGGCACGGGTGCAGCAGAACGACATCCATGTGGAGCTGAAAGGGGACTGCCTGATCCTCAACAGCAACGACGGGTACATGCGGGAGCTGTTCATCAACCTCATCGACAACGCCATCAAGTACAACAACCCCGGCGGCATGGTGCGGGTATCTATCGAAAAATTGGAGCATCAGGCGAAAATCGTCGTGGCGGACAACGGCATCGGCATTCCCATCAACGCCCAGAGCCGTATCTTCGAACGATTCTATCGGGTGGATAAGAGCCGCTCGAAACAGCGTGGCGGAACGGGATTGGGGCTGTCCATTGTGAAGCACATCGTGGATTATCACAACGGCACCATTTCCCTGCGCAGCGAACTGGGAAAGGGTACGGAAATCACCATCCTGCTGCCATTGCAGTGAACGAAAAAACGGTTTGTACAGGAGCGTACAAACCGTTTCTTTGGTTTTATGAAAGACTGTTCCAGTCCGGCGTGCTGCCGACAGAGGTGAGGGAATTGTATTGGAGAATTGCAAACGCATCGTTCAACGTGATGTCGCCGTCACTGTTGACATCCGCCATTTTCAGCAGTGCTGATTCCAGCGAGGCATCGCTGCAAAGCCGGAAAGACGTGTCGCCGGAGGCGTGCTTGGAATAGTATTGCAGCACCAGCGCAGCATCGTTCATGGTGATTTTTCCGTCCCGGTCGGCGTCGCCCCTGATGAGCTTGTCGGCGGTTTTAATGAGCGTTGTTGTGGCGGTCGTTGCGGTTGTGGTCGTTGTGGTTGTGACCGTCGTTGCCGCTGTGGTGTTTAGCGTCACAGGCGGCGTGGTAATGCTCTCGTAGGATGCGGGATATCGTGCGCCGTTCAGCGGCGTGTCCGAAGAGATCAGCAACATTTGCCAATAATAGAAGTAGTATTCCGGATCATTTTCCACATAGATAACCCCCACTCCGATGTACTGGTAGTGTTCGCCTAGCATGGCGGCACGGTGCCCCGGAGAGTTTTTCCAGCCCTCCATGACTTCGTCTGGGGTTTCGTATCCTGCGGCGACATTCTCGCCGGCGTAGCAGTTGCTGTTCAGTCCCACATCGTCCAAAATCGTACTCCAGCCCTTTCCGGATGGGCGGATATGTCCGTAGAGTGTGCGCTGTTCCTCTGCCCGAATGGCAGATGCTTTCAGCATGACTGGCGCCAGCTTGAGCGGTTTCAGCCCGTTTTCCGAGCGGAACTCGTTCACCAGGGATGCGACCTTCTCCGGATAGCCGGAGAGATCGGCGGAATCTGCATTCAGCGCAGCAGAAGCTGTGAAAGAAAGCGGGGAAAATGCGGTGCAAAATAAACAAATTGTGAGAACGACACAGCAGATATATTTGAGCTGTCGTTTCATATAAACCATCCTCCTTCAACAAGCATGATATATCCCCGCATGCTTGTCAGTATGTAGAGAGCCGAAGCCCTAAAAAAGCCCTTTCACATCTATTATAGCACTTCTCAACAGAAAAAGCAACAAATCAGAGGTAAAACTAGTAAACTTTCTATAATGATATGAGAAGAAGTCGCAAAAAGCACCGCACAGCAGATGCTGTACGGTGCTCGAATATCATATTTATATGGAAACGGGTTCTCAGTTCTGCGCAGTCTCGTCTGCCTTGCGGATCTGCGCACGCTTGATCTTGCCGCCCAGTGTTTTCGGCAGCTCGTCCACGTACTCGATGATACGGGGGTACTTGTAGGGGGCTGTGGTGTGCTTTACGTGGTTTTGCAGTTCCTTGGTCAGCTCCGGACTGGGGGTATAGCCCTTTGCCAGAACAACGGTTGCCTTGACAACCTGTCCACGGATGGGATCCGGTGCAGCAGTGATGGCGCATTCAACGACTGCCGGATGCTCGATGAGAGCGCTTTCTACCTCGAACGGGCCGATGCGGTAGCCGGAGCACTTGATAACATCGTCATTGCGTCCTACGAACCAATAGTAGCCGTCCTTGTCACGTTCGAACACATCGTGGGGGCAGTAGCTGCCGCTGCCCAGAATCTCCCGTGTCATTTCGGGGTTCTGGTAGTATCCCACAAACAGACCGGTGGGCCATGCTTTTTTCAGGTTCTGCATTACCAGCGCACCGTGCTCGCCGTCCGGAGCCGGTGTGCCGTCGTCCTGCAACAGGGTAATGTTGTACAGCGGAGAGGGCTTGCCGGTAGAGCCGGGCTTGGGCGTGATCCACGGGAAGTTTGCCAGCAGAACGGTGCCCTCGGTCTGACCGAAGCCCTCCCGAATCTCCTTGCCGGTCAGCTTCTGCCACTGGTAGAATACCTCGGGGTTCAGCGGCTCGCCGGCGGTGGAGAAATTCTGGATGCTGGACAGATCATAGGATGCCACGTCCTCCTGCAGCATAAAGCGGTACATGGTGGGCGGTGCGCAGAATGTGGTGAGCTTGTAGTCCTGCATTTTCTGGAGCAGATGAGTGGGGACGAACTTTGCCATGTCATAGGCGAAGATCACAGCACCGCAGATCCACTGGCCGTAGATTTTGCCCCAGCCGAACTTTGCCCAGCCGGAATCGGAAACGCTCATGTGGAGCTTGTTCTCCTGTACCTGCTGCCAGTACTTTGCGGTGACGATGTGTCCCAGCGGGTGGGAGAAATCGTGCTGCACCATCTTCGGGTCGCCGGTGGTGCCGGAAGTGAAGTAGACGATCATGGTGTCGCTTACCTTGGTGGCAGCGTCGCCGGTAGGGCGTGCAAAGGTTTCCGGAAATGCGGCAACTTCCTCGTGGAAATTGCGCCAGCCCTCACGGCTCTTGCCTACGATGATCTTGTGCTGGATGCTGGGAACGGACGGCTGCGCATGGTCAACCTGTTCGATGACATAGCTGTCATCTACGCAGATCATGGTGTGGATCTTTGCGCTGTTTCCACGGTAGATCAGGTCTTTCTTTGCCAGCTGCAGCGAGCCGGGGATCAGGATTGCGCCGATCTTGTGCAGTGCCACAGCGCATACCCAGTACTCCCAGCGGCGGCGCAGGATCAGCATCACAACAGTGCCTTTCCGGATGCCAAGGCTTGTGAAGTAGTTGGCTGCCTGATTGGACAGGCGGGAGATGTCGGTGAAGGTGAAGGTGCGGTCGCCGCCCTCATCGTCGCACCAGACCAGAGCCTTCTTTTCCGGCTCCTGTTTTGCCCATTCGTCCACAATGTCAAATCCGAAGTTGAAGTCGGCCGGAACGTTGACACGGTAGTTGGCTTTGAAGTCCTCATAGCTGTCGAAATCGATACGTGGCAGGTATTTGTCGAGTAACATGAGCGAGTGCCTCTTTTCCTAAATTTAAGTTATTTTTCACGAAGCGGAATTTTTCCGCAGCTTTCTCAGTGAAAGAAGTTTCTGCTGCCGGCAAAAAAATGACAGCAGCTATTTTTTATTATACTATGTTCCCCTATTTTTGTCAAGAAAAAACCAGCGGTTTTCGGGAAAATCCATCGCCGCTTTCCGCGGAAGAAAAAATTCCCTGTGCTGCCGGATTTCTGCACAAAAATTTCGTATCCTTTCTCTGTTTTTCAGAAAAGACGGAAAAATTCCTGCATCAGACGGATTTCCCGCAAAACAGACAGCGTTTGGCTCTTGACAAACCGCAGAAAATCGGCTATAATAATACCATTATGAGCAGGCTGTGTGATAGCGTGGCGTTTGCCATGAGGAAAGTCCGAGCATCATAGGACGGGATAGCTGCTAACGGCAGCCGGAGGCGACTCTAGAGCTAGTGCAACAGAGAGATACCGCCGTACTTCGGTACGGTAAGGGTGGAAAGGTGCGGTAAGAGCGCACCAGAGTGCAGGAGACTGCACTGCTATGTAAACCTTATCCGATGCAACGCCTATTGGTACGCACTGCCGCAACATCGGTCCGGTGGGCAGCGGCGTAATGGCGGCTTGAACTGTGAGGCGACTTGCAGGCTAGATAAATTATCACACACGACAGAACTCGGCTTATAGGTCTGGTCATAAGGAGAAGCGCTGATTTCATCGGCGCTTTCTTTGTGTAACGATGAGAACAACTTTCAGAGCAGGGAAATGTGCCGAGGGGAAACGGAGGAGCGCAAATGGATGCAGAAACTATGCTTTGGTATACAAAGCCGGCAGAAGATTTTGACCATGCACTGCCGATCGGAAACGGCAGAATCGGTGCCATGGTATTTGGCGGAACAGCAGATGAAGTGCTGAAACTCAACGAGGATTCTGTCTGGTCCGGCGGAAAGCGGAACCGGAACAATCCTGACGCACGGGAGGGTCTGGAAGAAGTCCGTGCTCTGCTGCGGGAAGAGAAAATTCAGGAGGCGGAGACCGTCGCATTTCAGAAGATGCAGGGCGTGACGCCCAATTCCCGCCACTACATGCCGCTGGGCGATCTGAATCTGCACATGAAATTTTCCGGCAAGGCAAAGCAGTACCAGCGTGCGCTGGATCTGGAAGAGGCGCTGGCAACGGTGCGCTTCACCGCAGACGATGTGACCTATGTGCGGGAGATGTTCGTGTCGGTGCCGGATCGGGTGCTGGTCATCCATATCGCAGCCAGCAAGCCCGGCATGATCTCCCTCCGTGCCAGTCTGGACGGACGGGATGACTACTACGACGACAATCGACCCTGCACCGACTATGAGAATATGATTCTCTACACCGGCGGCACCGGAAGCCGGGACGGCATTTTCTTTGCCGCTGCACTCACCGGCACCGCAGAGGGCGGAAGCATCCGGACGGTGGGCGGTTCGCTGGTGATTGCCAACGCCAATGAGGCAACGCTGCTTCTGAGCGTGGGAACCAGCTTCTATCACGGCGAGTCCTACGAAGATGCGGCAAAGCTGGATGCCTCTTATGCAGCGGATTGCAGCTATGAAGAACTGCTTTACCGCCATCTTTCGGACTATCAGGAGAAGTTCCGGCGGGTGCGCTTTACGCTGCCGGACAACAGTGAGGGCGGCAGTGCGCTGCCCACAGACGAGCGCCTGAAGCGGCTGCACGGAGATGAGGGCGACCACAAGGAGTGCAAGCTTCAGATCCACGACAGCAAGCTGGCAGTGCTGTACTTTAATTACGGCAGATACCTCATGCTCTCCGCCAGCCGTCCCGGAACACAGCCCATGAACCTGCAGGGAATCTGGAATCAGGACATGTGGCCGGCGTGGGGCTGCCGCTATACCATCAATATCAACACCCAGATGAACTACTGGCCGGCGGAGGTGTGCAATCTGTCGGAGTGCCACCTGCCGCTGTTCGACCTCATCGAGCGGATGCGCCCGTCCGGTCACGAAACGGCGCAGGCGATGTACGGCTGCCGTGGCTTTGTCTGCCACCACAACACCGACATCTGGGGCGACACCGCTCCGCAGGATCTGTGGATGCCGGCGACCATCTGGCCCATGGGGGCAGCATGGCTCTGCCTGCACATTTTCGAGCACTACGAGTTTACGCAGGATTTGGCGTTCCTCGACCAGCACTATGAGGCGATGCGGGAGGCTGCTCTGTTTTTCGTGGACTACCTCATTGAAAATGAAAACGGCGAACTGGTGACCTGTCCGTCCGTTTCGCCGGAGAATACCTATCAAACAGAGAGCGGCGCAAAGGGCAGCCTGTGCAGCGGGCCGACCATGGACACCGAGATTCTCCGTGTGCTGTTCCGTGATGTGATCCGGAGCAGTCAGCTGCTGGGACGGGACGAGGCATTTGCAGCACAGCTGGCGGAACTTCTGAAAAAACTGCCGCCGCTGAAAACCGGCAAGTACGGACAGATTCAGGAGTGGGCAAAGGATTATGAGGAAGTGGAGATCGGCCACCGCCACATCTCCCATCTGTTTGCTCTCTATCCGGCAGACCTCATCTCGCCCAACCACACGCCGGAGCTTGGCAAGGCAGCACGTGCCACACTGATTCGCCGGCTGATCCATGGCGGCGGACACACGGGCTGGAGCCGTGCCTGGATCATCAATATGTGGGCACGTCTGCTGGACAGCGGTATGGCATACGAGAACTTGCAGCAGCTGCTGGCGTGGTCTACCAATCCCAACCTGCTGGACTCCCATCCGCCGTTCCAGATCGACGGCAATTTCGGCGGTACGGCTGCCATTGCGGAATGCCTGCTGCAAAGCCACTGCGGAGAGATTCACCTTCTGCCGGCGCTGCCGGAGGCGTGGCCGGACGGCAGCATCTTCGGGCTGCGGGCAAGAGGCGGCTTTGAGGTGGACATCATCTGGCACGGCGGGAAACTGGAGTCGGCTTCGATTCGCTCGCTCTGCGGCAACCCCTGCACAGTCCGTGCTAATACGGTCATCAGCGTCAGCAGCGATGCCGGCTCGGTGGATGCCCGTGTGGACGGCACACTGCTCACATTCCCCACAGAGGCAGGGGGTTCCTATCGCATCAGGGCGTGACCGTTCCCTTTGAATACAGGAGAAAAGAACATGAACAAATGGCGAATTTTCAGCGTGGCAGCGGCAGCGGCAATGCTGCTCACCGGCTGTGCAAAAATTGAACAGGACACCATGCCGGAACTGATCGCTGCCACGGAGACGACCCCGCTCGTTCCCGTGGCGACGGCCGCCGAACAGCCCTCCCACGAATCCGTGGCGCTGCAAGTGCCGGAGATCACACGGGAGGAGGCGGACATTACCCTGGAGGCGGAGGACGGTTCCATTCCCACGGGATGCTCCGTGTCCATCGTACCCCGTCTGGGATATTCCGGAACGGGCTACCTCAGCGGACTGAATGCGGAGAACGGGAGCACATTGGAGCTGGAGGCGGATATTCCGGCGACGCAGCACTATGACATTACTGTGGTGCTGGGTGCGGATACGCCGTCCACCTGCCGCATTCTCGCCAACGGCGAGCCGGTGTACACCCTGAAAGCCGAGGAGAACGAGAACTTTGTCCGTGCAACGGTACAGGGCATCTTCCTCTCCAAGGGCAAATGCAAGCTGGAAATTGAGCCGGTGAGCGGAATTGTGGATATCGACTGCGTGGAACTGGTGAACAACACCAGCCTGTACGATGAGGACGCTGCTATTTCACAGACACCGGTGAATCCCCACGCCTCGGCATCTGCCAAAGCGCTGCTGAAATTTCTCGCAGACAGCTATGGCAGAAAGATCGTCACCGGACAGTACGTCTCGGACAGCACCAACAGGGAGCTGGAACAGATCTATCAGGTGACCGGCGCATATCCTCTCATCCGGTTTGCTGATATGCAGAACTACTCCCGCAACGGCGGAAACGCTGCGCAGGCGACCGCCGTGGAGGACAGTCTTGCATGGGCGCAGGAGGGCGGTATTGCGGGACTCTCATGGTACTGGAATGCGCCTGCCGGAAACGCCTCCATCTACGCCAAGGACACCACGTTCGATCTCTCCGCTGCCGTGACAGACAAGGACATTGCGACGGCGACAGATGCCCAGCTTTCGCAGATGGCAGCGTCCGGCGAGATCAGCGAGGGCTGCTATGCCATGATTCAGGACATCGACGCCGTTTCGGAACAGCTGAAAAAGCTGGCGGATGCGGATGTGCCTGTACTGTGGCGGCCGCTTATGGAGGCGGGCGGCGACTGGTTCTGGTGGGGGGCTTCCGGTGCGGATGCCTACCGCTGGCTGTGGGAACTGATGTACACCCGTATGACGGAGTACCACCAGCTGAACAACCTCCTCTGGATCTGGAACGGACAGAGCAGCAGCTATCAGGTGGACAAATCCCAGTACGATATCGCCTCGCTGGATGTCTATGTCAAGGACAAGACGGAGGCGTACGGCAGCCGGTACGAACAGTATGTGGCGCTGCGGAATATGACCGGCGGAAAACTTCTGGCGCTCAGCGAGTGCAGTACCGTTCCCGACATGAACGCCATGTTCCGTGACAATGCGGTGTGGTCGTTCTTCGGATTGTGGTATGCGCCGTATCTGGGCGAGTACACCAGCAACGATGCGCTGCTCTCGGTCTACCACTCGGAGGGCGCACTGGTGCGGGGCGATTATCAGCCCTAATCACTGGATTCTATTTCTTTTGCCATAGATTTGAGAGAAGAACGTATTCCGGACGGAATGCGTTCTTTTTTTCTGCTTTCCTCCGAATTTTCTTTGGAAAATTTGTTTTTGGGAAAATCATTATTTTCTTCCGAAAAACGCTTGACATTCCGCCGGATATTTCGTATAATGAACATATGAACAATCGTTCATATGAGAGTATCAGGAGGAATTGTGATGAAAAAGGTATATCGTTTGGAGAATCTGGACTGCGCAAACTGCGCTGCAAAAATGGAGGCTGCCATTCAGAAGCTGGATGGCGTGCAGTCTGCTACTGTTAGCTTCATGACCCAGAAGCTGACGCTGGAGGCAGAGGAAGCAGACCTGCCGAAGGTGCTCAAGGAAGTGCAGAAGTGCATCCATCGGGTAGAGCCGGACTGCGATCTGATCGTCAGGTAAAGAACGGAGCAGAGGAGCGTCTGTTCCGTATTGTAAGAGAATGCGGAACGGGCGCTTTGTCTTTTTTTGCAGCATAACAGGCGAGGAGGAATCTGTATGACAAAAAGACAGCGAAACTTATTGGTGAAGATCATTGCGGGTGCGGTGCTGTTTGCTGTGGCCGTGGTGATAAAGCATGTGGTCGATCTGCCATGGTGGGGGGAACTGATTCTCTTTCTCGCTGTTTATGCGGAGGCGGGATGGGATGTCATCTATAAAGCCGGTCGGAACATCGCACATGGTCAGATTTTCGATGAGAATTTCCTGATGGCAGTGGCATCCGTGGCGGCGTTTGCCATCGGAGAATATCCCGAAGCAGTGGAGGTCATTCTGTTCTACCAGATCGGAACGTGGTTTGAACAGATGGCGGTGGGCCGTTCCCGGCAGGCGGTTTCGGATCTGCTGGATCTCTGTCCGGATGAGGCAACAGTGCTGCGGAACGGAAAGCCGGAAACCGTTCTGGTGGACGAGGTAGAAGTCGGCGAACACATTCTGGTGCGTGCCGGCGAGAAGATCCCGCTGGATGCCGTGGTATTTCAGGGACACACCACACTGGATACCGCTGCACTCACCGGAGAATCCATGCCGGCATCTGTCAAAGAGGGCGACGAGGTGTTCAGCGGCTGCGTGAACCTGAGCGGTGCCATTGAGCTGACTGTGACGAAACCGGCTTCGGAGTCCACAGCAGCAAAAATTATGGAGATGGTGGAGAGTTCCGCCTCCAGCAAGGCAAAGACCGAGCAGTTTATCACCAAGTTTGCACGCTACTATACCCCCTGTGTGGTCATCGCTGCGGTGATTCTGGCAGTGCTTCCCCCGCTGATTACCGGTCAGGCGTGGAGCGAGTGGATCTATCGTGCACTGACATTCCTGATTATCTCCTGCCCGTGTGCACTGGTCATTTCCGTTCCCCTCAGCTTTTTCGGCGGCATTGGCTGCGCCTCCAAACAGGGCGTTTTGGTCAAGGGCAGCAACTATCTGGAGGCACTCTCCCATGCGGAAATTGTGGTCATGGATAAGACCGGCACACTGACAGAGGGCAAGTTCCATGTGACCCAGCAGAACGCCGTGGGCATCTCCGAGGCGGAGCAGCTGGAGCTGGCAGCACTGGCAGAGTCCGCTTCCAACCACCCCATCGGGCAGTCACTGCGTGAGGCATACGGAAAGGAACTGGACACCTCTCGTGTGCAGGACATCCAGGAATCCGCCGGCCATGGTGTTTCGGCGCTGGTGGACGGAAAGGAAGTGCTCGCCGGTAATGCAGCGTATTTGCAGGAGGCCGGGCTGGAACCGCTGGTGCCCCGGCAGACGGGCACGGCAGTGCATGTTGCTGTGGATGGCGTGTATGCCGGCTATCTGCTCATTGCCGATGCCGTCAAGCCGGATTCCGCCGAGGCAGTGCGGGAACTGCGCCGTTCCGGCATCGATTGTCTGGCAATGCTGACCGGTGACAGCGAATCGACGGCAAAGGCTGTGGGTGAGGCACTGCAGCTGGATGAGGTGCACGCAAAGTGCCTACCGGCAGACAAGGTTTCCTATATGCAGCAGTATCGGGAGAAGCTGTCCAGCGGCAGAACACTGGTCTTTGTGGGTGACGGCATGAACGATGCGCCGGTGCTGGCACAGTCTGATGTGGGCGTTGCCATGGGCGGTCTTGGCTCGGACGCAGCGATTGCCGCTGCCGATCTGGTCATTCTGGACGATAAGCCCTCGAAGCTGGCGTTTGCCGTGCGAGTTGCCAGGAAGACCATGCGTCTGGCACGGGAAAACATTGTGTTCGCCTTGGGCGTGAAGGCAGTGATTCTGGTGCTGGGTGCCTGCGGTCTGGCCGGCATCGGCTGGGCGGTGTTCGCAGATGTTGGCGTTTCTGTGATCGCCATCCTGAACGCCACTCGTGCAATGCGGCAGAAGTAAAACGTGATGGAATAGAATCGTATGGATTCCGGAGCACCTGTGCGGGACGGCATGGGTGCTCTTTTTTGTTTGTGCTCGAAATGTGCGGTAGGGGGCAGTGGCGGGGCTGGTGTATCGAAATAGTGAGCGGAAATCGCTTTTAGTTGCATTGATTTGCGTATATCACTTTCTTATCTAATAAAAAAGTTCTCGTAACTTAAAAAAACATTGTTTTTGAGGAATCTGATTGACATTCGGCGGAAACTGTGGTATACTATACTAGTCGCCATGAGGAGACAGTAAATATCGCGGGATGGAGCAGCTCGGTAGCTCGTCGGGCTCATAACCCGAAGGTCGTCAGTTCAAATCTGGCTCCCGCAACCATAACCGCACTGCACAAATGATACAATTGTGCAGTGCTTTCTTTTTGGAAAAACGCCGAAAATGCGTGACTTTTTCGGCTTTATCAAGCAAAAACAGCCTGCTGTGGAGCGTTTTCCCGGCAGGCTGTTTGCGTTTCTGAAACAACAAAAAAACGATAGGGTAAAATAAAACGGTAGGTCGAGGCTATCGTTTTTTTGTTGTAAAATCAAAATTAGAACCATAAAAAATGCCATGCTGGGAAAGCACATTTTCTCAGCATGGCATTTTGTTTCTATGAAATGTAGATTTCTTCGTAAAATCTGCCCATTTATTTGCTAAAAAATTCAGACAAAACAATTTGTGAAATGGCATTTACACAGGTATTAAAACATCAGCAAGAAACCAGCCCTCTTTTTCATAAAAATGAATGACTCCATTGCTTTGGGCAATTGCCTCGTGAATACTGTAAATTCCAAGCCCATGATTCGTTTTATCGCTTTTTTTAGTTTTTGGCATGCTGCCGTTTATGAGAACTGGATTTTGGATTCTATTTTGGATCGTAATATGCAAATATGTTCCAAGGCTTTCAATCGCAAGCCGGATTTCCTTCTGATCTTCTTTCCTTTCTGCCTCAATTGCATTATCCATGAGATTCCCGAAAATTGTACTGAATGTCACATCATCAAACTTTGGCAAATCATTTTGGATATAGCATTTCAAAGAAATATTTTCGTTTTTACATACGACCCGCTTGAGATCTAGTATTGCATTAAGAATCTGGCTGTTTGTATCTGTATAATTCGGACATTCTTCTAATTTCCCGGATATTTTTTTCATGTATGCCAATGCCTTGTCTGAATTGCCCTTTTCGATATAGCTGGCAATGACAGCAATATGATTGTTCAGATCATGCTGCAAAGCTTTCATGGATTGGTTCCACTGAACTGCCTCTTGCATTTTTACTTCATTGTCATGCAGTCGAGTTTGCAATACGATTTGTTTCAATTTATTCTGGTTCTGTATGGAAAATTGAATAAGTATAAATAACAAAAGAACTGCAATTACGGAAATACAGCCCATGATTACGAATACATACTGCATCGGAATCAAGTTGTCGAGGATAATTTTTTCAATGATGATCCCGATAATTACAGTAAGTATCATGAAAATAATGAAAACCGATGCTTGTAACAAGTGGAGTACAATTTTTTGTTTTCGAATACCGTTTATGATAGGGAAAAGTAATCCAATCAAAGAAATTTTTGATAAAAACAGCAGGAAGACTCTTACCGGATTCCTCATAAGAAGTACACTGGAATAATCACTTTTCAAGATGGATGCAGATATAATTGTAATCACAGCGTTTACTAAAAATAATACTGCCAGTTCTATTGTAACCAGCAGAAGTTGCTGCCACCATTTTCCTTTTAAGGAAATCCTGCAATACATAAAAAATATCAAAAAATAGAATGCTGCGTATATACCCTCTGCAATAGTAATATTGTTGAATATTGTTACACAGGAAAAGAAAAGCAACATAAAGGCAATGGAAGTTACAATGTTTAATTTCTGTTTTGGTTTCTTGAAAGAAAGTGTATATGCTAAAAAGCATATGAGAACAATGCTGTCAATTGCCGTTGCCATGTATTCTGAGATTGTGTACATCATATCAAAACTCTCCCTATGTACTTCAAATAGGCATCTAAAACAGATTGCAATTTCCTTCTGCTAACATACAAAATGGTACCATTTTTCAAGGAAATCGTATCGCTGACCAATTTGATATGTGCAAGATTGACCATGGTTCCAGAATTGATTAGAACAAAGTCTTTAAATTCCGGTAAGTTGAGATAATAGGACAAAGCTTCTCGTACTGTATAGCTTTCTCCAGTTAGAAGTTGTATCTTCACATTGTGTTTTTCCGATTCCAGAAATGTAATTTCTTCAATCTGTATGCAATACGTTCTGCCACCTGCAAATCTCGTTTCTGTGATAGTGATAGAAGGACTTTTTTGGTTGATTTCTTTTAAAATCGTTGTCAGTGCATATGGCAGTTCCGACGCAATAAACTGCTTTCGGACAAAACCTAAAGGTTTGTACCGAAAAGCATGTATAATCAAGTCATCTCGGCTGGTGATATACACAATGGGAATGCTGTTGTTTTTCTCATAAATTTGTTGCGACAAATCAAATCCGTTGATTGCCGGCATATCAATATCTAAAAATACAGCATCATAATTACAATTGTAATACATCTCCAAAAATTCAGATGGCTGATGGAAACAGTTTGTTTCTATTTGAATATCTGGCACGTAATTTTTTAGCATTTCCGCAATTTGTTCTGGAACATCTGGCTCATCATCTACTATCGCAAATCGCATCATTTTCACCCTTGCTTATTATAGCAAATGAAAAGCTTTTTTTCAAGTTTGAAGTACGATTTCGACAAAATATACAAATTATGATGCTGATTTTTGTCATATAAAAACCACTTGTGCCGTTTCTTGACCACTTATGCCGTTTTTATTGACGAATTTGTGCGAAAATGCTATACTAAGTGCAAGAAATCAAACGGAGGCGAAACATGAGTGATTTCTAACATGGCATCTTGTATTGTTGATGCTTTAATCCGAAATAAAGTGATAGATATTCAAAGCACCTCAGTATATCAGTATGGATTTGAAATTTTTATTTCATCAGTCCTTACTATTTTAATTACAATCACATCTGGAATTTTATTTCACTGTTTGACAGCAGCAATGGTATACTTTATTTTATTTGTGTTGCTTCGTTCCGTATGTGGCGGATATCACGCAAAGACATACTGGCAGTGTAATCTTACATTTGCAATTGTAACAACCATTGTTTTATGGATTTTTCGCTTTATGCCATTAGAGCAGTTTGAAGAATTGCACATTTGTAGTATCATATTTTCAATTTTAGTGACTGCTCATTATGCTCCTGTTGAAAGTGAAAATAAGCCTCTATCTGTGAATCAGAAAAAAATATTGCATATTCTTGGTACGACAATGGTAATTATGCTGGTTGTAATATCATGTGTACTGAAAATAAAGTTTGGCTCTAGTTACAGCATACTAATTGACACGACTCTTTTTGCAGTTGCATTTTCTATGTTTGTAACAAAGTCTAGGAAAGGAGGGAAAAGAGAAAATGAATAAAAAATCTATTCTTAAAGTGATTGCTGCCATTGGCATGAAATCTGCTAAAATTGGTTGCAATTCAGCATCTGCTTTTGGCTACCACCAGCCGAAAGAACCGAAGGCTCTGCAGAATCTGAAGAAGTAAAGCAGAGTAATTTCAGATTTCACATTGAGGTTATCATTCTTTTTGCTCTGAATATGTACGTACAAGATCTTGGGTTAGGGCGTAGAAAGGTGACTTCTTTGAGAAATACATACGAATATTCACTGCTGATTTAAATATAAAATCAGCCGACTAGAAAGGAGATTAAAATGGCCAAGTTTAAGAGAATTGTTGCGGCTGTGATGGTTGCAGCAACGATGACAACTTCTGCAATTGGTGGTATGAGTGCGAATGCAGATTATACTGACACTAATATCACTAACTTTATTGCACCGCCGAGTGCAGCAGGAACCTTCAATCCGTTGCCTCTTTCTCAAAATGGTGTTAGAGTAAAATCTACTGACACAAGCGTATATCTTAACGTCACAAAATCGACTTACAATGTATCAGTTCAAACCTGGGGACTCACAGATACAAGATGGTCTGCCTCTGGAAAAAACCGTACTTGCAATGCATATGGTTCCCTGACTACTTCCGTCACTGTTTCTGTAGGTCACCGCTATCAGATTAAAAACACAATCAATGAGAGTGGTTATTCTTGTGCGGGACTTAAATTCTGCTCAACGAATCAGTATAACTCCTCCACCATTACTGGTAAATGGAGTCCTGATTATTCTTATGAAAGCGGCGTAATCGTCGCAGGTTAAGTAGATCGGTAGATGCAGTAGATACAATTGGCTTTTATTAACAATTAATGATATGTCAGATGGAATAATTCATTCTGTCTGGCATTTCATATATCTATCCATAAAAATAATATATAAAATATTATACTTTTGAAAGGAACGGTATCTTTGAAAAAATTATTAAGTGTGATTTTTGTCCCTTCATTTTTGTTAATGAGTGCTTGTTCTCTAAGTGAAGTGCAGGTTGAAAAAATTTCTGATGAAAGTTCTAGCATAGAAAATCGTGCAAATGTAGGATCGGATGAAAGTTCTGCAACAGAAAATCGTGAAGATACAGGATCTGAGGCTGGTATACCGGAAAGGGCTGCGATCGGAGATAAGCTTTTCGCAGAAAATCTTGTAATGAACGGCGGAAGTGGTACGATTTATTGGACTATTAATAAAGCAGAAGCCTTTAAAACGGCACAGGATGCTGGGCTTCAGCTTGATGATATGTTTTCAGGCGAATTTGCGGATGGAATCAATTGGAATGCAGCAGAAAATACATTTACAGATAATTATGTACTTGTAATGCTGCATATTACGATTGAAAATGTTGATGCAATTTCACGTGATTATGCAGAAGAACCAGAAAAATATGATAAATATGATTTCAGAGTGGATGCTCTTGGAGGGTGTTCTTATGGCCCGCTTATGTATTTCAGTAAAATGGGAGAATGCAGTGCACATCCCAGTGCTTTTCATCTCGAACCAGGAGAAAGTACAGAAATGGATGCCGGATATCTTGTTGATTTGCGGGAAATTGATTTGAAAGAAGTAACATTTAATACAGCAGCGACTCCGGAATATGGTACAATTATTGCACTGAATCTAAGCTGAGGTGTGAAATGAAGAATATTTTCAAATTTGAATGGAATCGTATGATTCACAGTAAAACATTTTTGATTTCTGCAATAGCAGCCTCTTTGATGATTATTGCAGATGTTGTAGCGTGGTTTCTACTATATTTGCAAGGAATCGATGTGGATACCAGTATTTTTTACAAATGGCTTGGTGTTAATCGTGGAATGAATGCCGGGGTTTATTTCTTTATAGCACTTCCGCTGTTAACTGCGTTTGCATATAGCTGGAGTGTTAGTTATGACCGAAACTCCGGTTATATTTCTCAGATTATCACGAGAACCAGCCGCAAAAAATATTTTACAGCCAAATTTCTGGTGACCTTTATTAGCGGCGGAATAATTTTTGCTGGTGCATTGATTTTGGATTATGTATTGCTTGCCATATTTTCTCCGGCATATACTCCCATTCCGGGGGATTTGGCATCCAGCATGGATCCGTTTCATTTCTGTTCTGAAATATTTTATCAGAATCCATATTTGTTTATGCTGATATGGTTCGGGATTGCTTTCCTATGGGGCGGGGCGATGAGTTGTATCAGTATGGCAGCTGGCATGCTGATAAAAAAATATGTGATCTCAAGCATTGTTCCGTTTCTTGTATTTACAGCAGAGCAAATACTTGCATTATACGTTATGCAAAGATATACAATTACCATAAAAGGAACATCAATTGGTCTTGTTTGGACGGATATGTTGTATGCAGCTCCTATGACGACATCGTTTCCGGAACATATTCTGCTATGTATCGCTCTGATTATCATGATATCCACGTTTATTTACATTTTACGAGGAAGAAAATATGAGTGTCTTTAAGTTATGGTTATGCGATATACGGGAAGGTATTTTTAAGAATAAGCGATATACGATAGTTCCATTTATTTGTATATTTGAATGTATGTATGCACATATGAGTATAAATTCCTATCAATTATATTATGATGTCCATAGCAGACCGACTTTTTTGGCGCTTTGGGCAGAAATCTTTCACGGCTGTGACCCAATTACAAAAAATCCAGATCCCAATCTTAAAATTGAACTGCCATACTTCTGGATTGCTATTTTTATTTTTGCCATATTTATCGGATTTGATTATATGCATAATGATCTGACACAGTTTGGAATACAGGTTCTTTCAAGAACCAGAAAACGAAGCAGATGGTGGATCTCAAAATGCTTCTGGTGTTTATCTTCCGGAATTTACTTCTATATCATTTTTCTGTTGACGGCTATTGTTTTCAGCATCATCAATGGATACGATTTGACGCTTTCTGGAAGCACAGAATTACTCAATATTATTGCAGATAGAAGTGTTATATATACATTTACAGGGATATCAGAACTGAACATATTTCAAGAATTATGGATGCTGTTTTCACCTATGTTGGTTATTTGCACTTTCAATATGATACAAATGATACTCTGTCTATTTATAAAGCCAATGTATGGATATTTACTTATAGTAGGTATTTTGATATTAGGTATTCTAACGGATATTCCACTGGCATTTTCTCGTTGTGGAATGATCACTTTCAGTGATTATTTTTTTGAAGACGGGTACCATATATCAATTGAACTTGCAATTTGTCTGATCTTGATAATGGCTTCGATATTAATAGGCACATTATATTTCAAAAAATATGATATATTGCCTGATAAGGAATGAGGTTTGACATGACAATCACATTGAAGAATGTAACGAAAAAAATCAGAGGAAATACCGTAGTTGATCATGTAGATCTGACGTTAAGCAGTGGGATGGTATACGGTCTTTGTGGATATAATGGATGCGGAAAAACGATGCTGATGAGACTGATTGCAGGATTGATCCATCCATCTTATGGAGAAATTGTATACGACGGAAAAATGTTGGGAAAAGACATTGATTTTCCTGAGAATATGGGAATTCTCATTGAAAATCCAGCGTTTCTAGGCGGAATGACTGGTTTTGATAATTTGAAGTTACTTGCATCCATTCAAGGAAAAATTTCAGATGATATGATAATGAAATCAATCACTCGCGTTGGTCTGGATCCAAAGGACAAAAAGAAGTACCGCAAATATTCGCTTGGTATGAAACAGCGGCTTGGAATCGCTTCCGCCATTATGGAGATGCCGGATTTGGTGATTCTAGATGAACCGACCAATGCGCTAGATGCAAACGGCGTGGAAATAACAAAAAAGATTATTGCCGAAGAAAAAGAACGGAGTGCACTTGTTATTATAACATGTCACGATCAAGAAATTTTGGAAGATGTATGCGATGTAATATATACGATTGAACATGGCAAAATTACAAACGAAAAAATTATGCAGGCGGAGGCAAACTCAGAATGAAAAAGCGAATAATTGGGGCAATCGCAATTGCGTGTGCAGTGATATGGTGTATCCGCTATTACACATTAAATGGGACATTTGCAGTTCACGGTATTTATCAGGAAGAAGTTTATACCATGTATGACGTTGTAGAATTTGACGATTGTATGTCATATGGTGGTTATGAAGCACCAGGGTATTCTATTGTATTAGAAGCAGCACGCATTGTTGATGCGAAAGACTATCTGGAAGAATTGGGAAAGAACGTCGGGGATTTTCAGTATCTTTCAGAACGTTATTTGGAACTGACATTGACGGTTTCAAATTGTGGTGACTACAAAGATGGAATGAACTTTTATGGACTTCCTGTTATCGGAACAAACTGGTATGCTTTTTATGATAATGAGGTAACTGCATGCATCAATCCCTTTTTTGAAAATAACTATGATGCTGCTTGGGGATGTGGTGTAAATAAAAATTCCAATGCGACAGTGAAGATTGCATATAATCTATATGAAAATATGTTTTCAACTAAGCAATGGTCAAATATGAATCAAGAAAAAATGTGGCTGTGGGTTACATTAAAACCGATTGATAAGAGAATTGCGATTACTCTGTAATTGATATAATGTTTGTAAAATTGAATGAATATATTAGTACTAGTTGTAATTCGCATGGGGAACACGATTTCATAACGTGTCCATAAGTCCAACACCTACAAAAAACACGTCAATTTTCTGTTCCTTTGTGCCTTTCAAATGTTCGCCAACTTCAATACGGTCAACAAAATCAGATAAGACTTCGGGAGTAAGCTCTGTAATGCTGTCGTATTTTTCAATTGCTTCATACAATCTATTGATTTTCTGATATGCATCTTTTGCACTATTTTCCTGTAAAATCAGGTCTGCAATTTTTGCATTCAGTTCAGCCTTTTCTTCAGTGTATGTTTTTGATAAACTTCCGAAAATATCTGAATCAATTTCGTTACGAACTTTTGCTTCAAACAAACCCTGTACATACTTATCAATCTCAGCAATTCGAGTTTGTGCAGCACCTATTTCTGATTGGATTTTGCTTCTGGATGCTGTTTCATCGGCATTCAGCCTTTTTCTTACTTTGGCTTTAAATGACCGAATATCACTCTTGGCTTCGTACCACATAAGTTTGATTTTCTGCAATACACATTGCTTTAGTGCATCTTCATCAATACGATGATAGGTGCATTTTTTTTGCTGCTTTCTATAACCAGAACACTCATAACTTACAATCATGTTGCCACGAGCTTTATGCCTAAATACATGAAATCTGGATTTGCAATCTTTGCAGTATACATATCCAGTGAAAAGCGTATCTTTTGTTTTACTTTTCTTTTTTCTGCATCTTTTAGCATATCGGTTTTGTGCCTTTTCAAATATCACTCTGTCAATGATAGCTGGGTGAGTATCTAAAAAAACACGTTGCAGTTCCGGCGGATTTTTTATGATTTTCTTGCTTTTATAAGAAGGCTTATGTGTCTTGAAATTCACTGTGTCACCGCAATATTCACGATTTGTAATAATCACGGTTATAGTTGCACCTGTCCATTCATATGGCGTATCAGATTCTTTTTGATAAAGGTAGACAAACGGTCGCTGGATTTTTTCATCCCGAAGAATGTTTGCTATTCTTGACACACCATTTCCGCTTATATAAAGCTCATAAATTCGCCTAACAACAGAAGCAGCATACTCGTCTATTATCCATTTTTCTTTGTCTTCAGGTGATTTCATATACCCGTAGATTGCTCTGCTGCAAAGTCGTCTGCCAGAGTTGCCCTTTTGAGTAATCATCGCCCTCATTTTCTTGGAAATATCCTTTGCATACCATTCGTTGATAAGATTGCTGAACGGTATAAGGTCACTTAGTCCCTCTGCGGAATCCACATTATCGCTAATTGCCACAAATCGAACATTGTATTCCGGAAAAATAATCTCTGTATACTGTCCCACCATCAGATAATTTCTTCCCAAACGTGACATATCCTTAACGATAATTGTACCAATCAGACCATTCTCAACATCTGTCATCATTTTTTGAAATGCTGGTCTTTCAAAGTTTGTACCGGAATAGCCATCGTCTGTGTAAAACTGATGGTTTATAAAGCCATGTGTATTTGCATATTCTGCAAGAAGTTCTTTCTGATTGGCAATGCTATTGCTGTCATGCCCCGAATTGCCTTCATCATGAGAAAATCTCGCATATAATGCTGTGATTTTTCCTGTCTGTATCATCCCATAATACCTCTCATTCGTGATGCAGACAGACGGATATAACTGTTTATTTTATTATACCGTATATCCATAGAAAAATCAAGTAATTATACAGGGTAAAACGTTTCTCTTCTATTCAATTGTCAAGGTACTCATTCTCTAAAAACGAAAGATTTTTATACGCCAATTTTCGCAGACGATGAAGATTTCTGTTTAACTTTTCACGAGCAGTAGATTCGGCAATTCCATGCCGTTTTCCTAACTCTTTATGTGTGACTTTTTCACCAAGATAGTAGTCTTCAATCAACTCATAACCTTCTGGGTTTGATAGTCGATACTCATCCATTGCTATCCTAAGAGCTAAAAGCAGCTTGTGTCGATATATTATTTCAGTTTTCTCCAGCTGCTTTTGCTCCCACACATAATAGTCTATCTCCCACACATGGTAGTCTGCATATGACGATGACAAAATAACACTCATCCGCATATCGCCCCTTTGAACTATATGCAGACAGATTGTTTTTCTTTGCTGTATATCATTATAGCGTATTTTGCGAAAAAAACAAGTGCCACATTTTTTTCGGTTCGCTATATGAATTCAGAATGATTACCCTACTGCTTTAGAAATCTTTTCGTTAATACTTTTCATGTCTAGGTCTATTACTGCTTTTTCACCGATAAGAAGAATAACTGTTCTTCTATCAGTCAATTTTCTACCATGAATAAAGCGATGTCGGTCAGTTGCTTTTAATTCCATAAAAGCATTTGCATCTTCCATGTTGTCAAAACGCTCTACATTGTATTTCTTATCAAGCTTGTTATAGTAAACACCATAGATACAACCATAAAGCTTGAAATATGTTGCTGAACTCATCATAATAAACAACTCCCTTTAAATATAAAACTTGAACTTTCTTTCTTTTTATTTACCTGAAAACAAGTAAGAATAATCAAGACCTGTAACGTTTTTGATATAAACAAGGTCTGAAAAGTTGAAACCATAATTAAGAGAAGAATCCTTGTTTTCTTTTCCTGTAAGAATGAAATGAAGCTTGTTCTGGTCAATACCGGAAAGAGTAGACAGTTTTTCAGTTCCAAAACCTTTTTCTGAAAGATGGTATAATACAATCCTTGAAAGTTGAATTTGCATAGCCGTATCAATATCATTATCAGGGCAACCGTCCATAATGTCCAGAATTGTAAATAATACGCTGCTATTCATATCAGAAAGCATAGCCTTCGGCTCAAATTTCACTCCATGTTTATTCATAAGCCACCCAATAGAACAACCTACATATTTAGCAATAGCAAGTTTCTGTTCATCAGAAGTTCTCACAACTGCTTGTAGACTGTTAAATCTCTGAGGAACGGAACTGGATTCTTTTAAAACAGATTTCTTGCTACTAAGTCTTACAGATACATTTACATCAGAATCAAGCAAAAAATCTATTGATACATCAAAGTAATCTGCAATTTTCTTTAGTGTTTCTCCATTAGGGATAGTTCCCTTTTTCCAATTGTTTGCTGAACCCGATGATATTTCAAGTTCTTTCAATATTGCATGAGGTTTAATCCCTTTGATTTCTGATAAATACCGAAATTTCTCCCAAAACATAAATAAAAGTTCTCCTTATCTTGCAATGCTTTTGCGATACTCTTTATTCAATGCCGGAAATCATAAACTTAATGCTTTTATTAAAAATATCGCCAAGGGCAAGCAAGTCGGATAGATTAAAAGGATAATTTCTAAGGCTATCCTTTTGTTTCTTGTCGCAAAGAATAAAATCGGCTTTTTCGCTAAGAAATTCATTTGGAATCTGCTCACCAGAACAAATTTCTAGGTTATAAAGGACGATTCTACTAAGTTGCATTTGCATATTTGCAATAAGCGGATGGTCATTAACATTATCAAATATTGCAATAAGATTATCCCAACCACGTTCGCTTATGTTTGCCACTCTTTTATACGGATTCTTTTCAACGACATTCTTATCATTTCCACAAAGAAAGAGGATACTGCAATTAGCGAATAACGCTATTTCATTTATATAATCATCCTTTATGGGTGTGCTGCTATTTAGCGAAATTGTCCTAGCCGAAGTTGCTTCATGTCCCCACAATTCTTGCTTTACTGAAGCTCCTACACCATTATCGTCATATTCTGTTCCAAGTAGAAAACCTACAGTACACTCAAGCTTCTGTGAAATTTTAATAAGCATTTCATAACTAGGATTCCCACCGTTTCTCCAGTTGGTTATGTTACTCTTACTTATTCCAAGTTCGGTTACGAGGCTGCTTGCTGAGTAGCCTTTTTCTTTGCATCTTGTTTTAAATGCTTCAAAATTCATAAATATCACTCCTTTCACTATATCAGAATCAAAAAATTATGATTCTTCTACAGGCTGTATCGGAAAGAAATGACTTTCCAGTTCCATAGCCATAGGCTCATCATTATTTTCTGAAACTGTCGATGAAGATGAACCGGACACAGGATACACCTCATCTACGTTGAAATCGGATGTTGCATACTGTGTCGGTGCGTTGTATAAAGCCGTTAAAATATATGACTTTCTGTTTTTTGGCACAGTATTCGTTTTACGCAAATTATCCATAGTAAAAAGCAAGTGCCAACGATTTAGCTTGTTTAACTGTTGCCGAACTGCATTAGCATCCATTTTGACTGAATTGACGTATATATTCTTTTTGACTTTCCACGCCCATGAAATTACAGACTTAATCTCTGTAAGTAAAGCATTGTCGTAGTCATCGTATTTTCGATTTTTTTCAAACATATCCATAAACAAATCAAAAATGCCAGCATTCCTTAACTTCTTCCGGACTTCTGTTTCTTCAGTTAATGCTGCATACGGCGAAGAAATGGATTGTGCTTCATCATGGGAAGTTTCTCGTATTTCATTGCCGAGTTTATTGCCGAGAACTCTTTTTTTCTTTTTTGTTGCATTAAATTCTATATCCACAGATTTGTATAATGCAGCAAGGTAGTAAGCTCTCTTGTCATTGATTCCTTTGCCATGCTTCTTCACATTTCTGATAACATATGCAATATGCTGAGAGGTCAACTTTGAAAATTTCTCTTTTAGGTATTCGTGTTCAATTGTTTCACCATGAACTGAGATGCAATCTGTTGTTGCAATCCATTCAACGATGTCATCAATAAGACAGCTATCAAAATTGGTTTTGAGTTGTTCGGCATTTAGCTGTAACGATAAATTTTCTTTTTCTTTGATAATCTCTTCTTTTCGTTCTTGCTCTGAAAGAGCAGAAGAGAAAGAATCATCATCATAAAAAAAGTTATATGTTTTATTATTGGGTATAGAAAATGTACTACCCGTGTTTGAAAACTGGACTACCGTTTCAAAAAAATAGTCCGATTTTTCTGAATCGGAATCAGCTGCCTTTCTCAAACTTTCAAGGTAGTTCAGGTCTGCTCTATAATGATTACAATCACCTGTTGTTCGTTCCACGATAATCAATTTTTTCTGCACCAACGTTTTGATGTATTTAGAAATAGTTGACCGAGAATTGATTCTCAGCCGATTCATAAAAGTCTTATAACTGCAAAAGCAATCCTTTCCGCTTTTCGTGAATCCATAAATCAGAGCATAAAAATGACGTATACCGTTTCGCAATCCAAGAAAAGTAGACATCCACTCATAGTCGGCTGAATAATTAGTTGTAAATTCCATTGTGTTCTCCTTCCTGTTTACTTTTTCTTAATTTGTTAATGCAATTATACAACCGATAAGCAAAAGAAACCAGTTGCAATATCTGAATCATTTGAGAACTTTTTAAATGTGATTTTGTCGAATATGAATTTTTGAGAAATAGATGGAACAACATGGCTATTTATTCAAAAAGCATCACTATAAATAAAGCAGCACAACCGCTTTTCTTCTTTATGATAAAATTTTCCCAATTCCCACAAGATAGAAATCAAGAAGTACACTCTTTTTTCCCAATTCATTTTCCTCTCTTATCTCAATTCTATCCACCAAACTATTCACAGCTGTTTCAGAGATTTCATTTAGAGATTCCAAGGAGAATTGATTTAATCTTCTACAAAACAAATCAGCACCTTTGATTTTTTCTTCTGCTGCACAAAGGACATGCTGACATTCTTCGTATTTCGATTTTAGTTGAATTGTTTCTTCGTCCATACTGAACATAATAGAATCAAAGAATTCGTCTGTAATGCGTTTTGAGAGTTTATCTGCGTATGCGGATTTTTTATAATCGCTTACTTCTCGAATTCGATTTTCGACTTTTTCACATTCGGAACGTGCTGCCATTAGTTCAGAGCTGCATTTTGCCCGAAGCAAATATCGTAGTTTTCTTAAAAATGTTTTTTTGTCGTTTTCGTATTCTTGTAGAATTTGATAAAGCAGCTTTTTCAATTCTTGCAGAATTGTTTTTTCCGGAATGTAGTGAGATGAACAAGTCTGATTTTTCTTCTTGCGGTAATTGTTGCAGACATACACGTTATAGATTCCGCCTTTTTGTTTTTTTCTCATTAAGTACATTTTGCATTTGCAGTCATAGCAAAATACTTTTCCATCCAAAATAGGTCTTTCTCTGTTACGAACATATTTTTTCTTTTGAGAAAGTTTTTCCTGTACCGCTTCATAATCTGCACGGCTAACAATTGCAGTTTGTGTATTCTGGTGAATCACCAATTCTGAATCTGGTTTGAATATCACCCGTTTATCTTTATATGATTTCCGTTCTGTTCGGAAATTTACTGTATCACCACAGTATTCCTGTTTAGATAGAATATCTGCAATAGTTCTCCCATTCCATGTATACGGGTCAGTCTGGGCAGAGCTTCCTTTTCTAATCTTACCACGATATGCACTAGGACAAAGTACTTTTTTATCATGCAGCATATCAGCAATTTCTGAAAATCCGTGTCCACTCAAATACATGGTGAAAATGAAACGCACTACTTCTGCTGCATCTTCATCTATAATCCAATGAGATTTATCTTGTGGGTCTGTGCGGTATCCGTATATCGGTCGTGTTGTTACATGTTTACCGCTTTCACCTTTAGCACGAATTGCAGCCCTTTGCTTTCTGGAAATGTCTTGTGCATATAACTCGTTGATAAGATTGAACAGCCCCATCATAATTCTATCGCCATTTTCAGAATTGAAATTTTCCCCGATAGAAATAAACTGAACATTGTAAGTTGCGAATTCATAATCTACATATCTTCCACAGTCTACATAGTTTCTGCCAAATCTGGAGAAGTCTTTTACAATCACTCTTTCAATTTTGCCTTTACGAATATCGTCCATCATTTCCTGAAAAGCTGGGCGATTGAAGTTCACTCCAGTATATCCGTCATCTGCATAAAACTGCGTATTGTAGTAACCGTGTTCTTCGGCATATTTCTCAAGCATAAATTTCTGGTGGATGATACTGTTGCTAACAGCGTCCTCTAAATCATCTTTAGACAGTCTTGCATATAGGGCTGTCTTTTTTCTTTCTGCCAGCATATTTCCCTCCTGACAATCTCACATAAGACATCCACAGAGGAAAAGCAATACAGTAACGGTTCTTGTCTTTCAATATCGGATAACAGCAGCAATGACTGACGACATCAGAATAAAAATCTGTTCTCTCCCTCCTATCATTCTGAGATTCAAGCAGCCGGAATTGCAACGCTTTTTATCTGACATAAGTCTTTCTTTTTTACGCCATGTGCTGATGTGATTGAAAGCTTTTTGTACATTCGAGCGATTCTTATCCTTACTATATTATATCACATTGATAGATGTAAATAATTTGTAAACAATGGAGCAAAAAGCACGTGGAAATGCCTTTTTTCTATCTTATAAGTAGAGGGGTATTTTTTACGGCATATGTAATCTACGAATTTCATGCTTTGCATGAAAAGTGAGCCATGCAGGAGCATGGCGAATATTTCGACAAACCGCAAAGGCGGTTTTCTAAAATAGCAAGCATCGACATTTGTTTAACAAATGTCACCGTCTGGCTAATGCCAGACTATGCTTGTTAGGGGTAAAACCCCTAAGACCCCCAAATTTGCCTTCGGCAAAGCTTTATCCCTAAAACAAAGGAATAAAGGATTATGTATCATGAAGAGTAAAAATGAATATGTCATTTTTGTGAATAGAATCGTGAGAATAGGAGAAAAGGTCGGATGAAAAAATCAAAAAAACACTTTATAGCATTCAGAGCAACCGATGAAGAATTCAATAAAATGAATGAAAATCTCTCACAGAGTAATTGCAATAATATGAGTTCTTATCTTCGTCATATAGCTGTAAATGGAAAAATAATTGTATATCCTGAAGAAGAATGGCGAGCAATACGCCGTGCTATTAGTAGCGTTGCAAACAACATCAATCAAATAACAGTTCGCTATCATTACAGCAAACAACTGTATCAAGACGACATTAAAGATTTGAAAAATGGAGTGGATGAAATCAACCAACAGTTATGCAGTTTGATTATCAAACTGTCGCAGATTAAGTGAAGGGGCATGACCATATGAAAGATGATAAGAGAGAAATCCTATATCGCTTTAGAGCAAATAAAGCTGAAAGCTCTATGATAGAAGCACGATATATTCAATCAAGCTGTTCCTCTATCAGCGAATTTTTCCGACAGATTGTCATCAATGATATGATAGTTCAGAGCAGTGAGGAAGAATTAAAAAATCTAAATCTCCTCTTAAAAAGCATAGCTCAGAGTGTGGACGAGTTATCAGAAGAATCATGTACACATTCCGCAAAGATACAAGAGGTTAAAAGAGAGGTAGATGCTGCATGGCAACAACTTCAGTCCATTCAATTTACGTTACGCAAACTCAAGCATTAGAGTATATTGTCAATCCTGAAAAAACAGAAGGCGGTACATTGGTTCAAAATTTTGCTTGTTCTAACGACCCTGTTATTGCAGCAGAAATGTTTGATGCCGTTAGAAATGAGAAAGGAACAGGACGTGGCATAATCCTTGCAAGACACATTCATCAAAATTTTGCACCCGGTGAAACTACACCAGAAGAAGCAATGCAAATTGGTTTAGAGCTGTGTCAAAAGCTTTTTGGAAATGAGTATCAGTTTGTGATTGCAACACATACGGATAAGCAGCATATCCATAATCACATCATAGTAAACAATGTAAATCTTGAAAACGGGAGAACATTGAATTATCTTGCAGACCGAGGAAAGCAAAACTTGCTTTATCAAAAAATCAGAGATACAAGCGATATGCTTTGCCGTGAACATCAACTTTCTGTTGTAGAAAATCCTGAGTTAGGGAAAAAGCAAAGATGGTATGAATGGTCACAGGAGAAACAAGGTCTTTCATGGAAATCTAAACTTCGCTACGAATTGGATTGCCTGATAATGCGAAGTGACAGCTTTGAAGATTTCATTGACAAATGCAGAGCTAATAACATCGAAGTTGACTACAATCCAAATCGGAAAATAGATTTGAAGTTTCGTATGCCAGAACAGCAAAAATTTGCAAGAGCGAAAACGCTTGGTTGGTATTATGAAACTTCTCAAATAAAGAAAAGAATTGAAAACTACCTACGACATAAAGAATTATCACTTGCCTATCAACCACGCACCAAAATTATTGATACAAGTGCAGAACTATTTCAAGAAGCAAAGGGACTTGAACGATGGGCAGATATACGGAATATGCAAGAAGCATTTCGTGTAATAGACATATTAACGCAATATCAGATTGAAAGTACAAAAGAAGTTAAACCGGCTGCAATTTCTGCTTCAATGCATCGAGCTAAATTAGTCGAAGAATTGAATCACTTACAAAAAGACATTGCTTCTATATCAGAAACTATCGAAGCCTTGCGAGTGTTTCAAAAGTATAGACCTATCATTCAGCAAATGAAGAATTTGCCTGATAGAAAGAAGAAAGGTTTGGCAGAAAAATTCTCAAATGAATTAGAAAAATATCGTGAAGCTGGAACAAAACTAAAAGCTGCTTATCCAGATGGAAAAGTTCCGAGCGAAGAAAATCTCATCAAAAAGAGAAATGAAATGATACAGAAACGTGAAAAATCCAATTCTGAATATAAAGCAGTAAATTCAGAATTGAAGGATATTGATTATGCACGTCAAGCGATAGATGATTATCTGAAAACGCAGGATGTTAGTCAGGAACAAAAAAGGAAGAAGGGTGATTTGGAATGATGCTGGCAGAAAAAGAAAAAAGCACAGGCGGTTTGCTTGTGCTTTGTATCGGTATCTGATTTTATTCATTTTCTTCTTTTTGCGATAGAATCAATTGCTCATATTGCTCTATGGCTTGATTGATAAAGGTGTTTAAACTTATTCCCATACTTTTAGAGATTTCCTGTAGATAAGCTTTTTTGCCTTTAGGGACATAAAGTGAGAATCTATCATAAATGTTGTTGTTATTTTCCGTTGTTTTGCGATACACCTCAGAACGTTCTACGTCTGACATCTCAGTCCTTTTTTGCTTCTTCTGCTGCTGAAGATGTTCCGCAGAACAATCTTCGCAAAAAATTTGGTTTCCCGATTTTTTCAAAAACAGTTTTTTACAGTTTGGACAGATTGTTTGGCTGCCAACAGCCACAACTAAATCCGGAGTGGTTTCACGCTTTTGCTGATAAGTTGCATTACGCTCTACTTGCTTTTTTTTGCGGCATTCCGGACAGTATTTCTGAACGTTAGAAGTGCGTTCACATTCCTTGCCACATTTCTGGCATATCATCGTTGGCATTTTAGTTTCCTTTCTTGTAGAGTTTGACTTTATTTTATTGTATCATATCCCCTATGCTTTGTCAAACTTATAAAAATGAATCATTTGTAAACATCGAACTTTATATTTAACAAATTGTAAAACGCAAAGATTATATCTTGACAATAGCGTTAGTTTATGATATAATCATAGAAGAATCAAAAAGAATAATAAGAATTCGAGCCAAAAAGAAAGCAAATTTGCAATGGAATGTAACATTAGATTATATGGTGGTATACGCAAGCAGAGTGACAGCAAGGAAATTTCATTGCTGGTAATGCGGATGGGTAAACGGTCACAATCCCCGATAACCCACAAGCAAATAGAAACGAAAGAGGTGGCGAAGTATGAAGTTTTATGCTGTGACAAACTGTGTTAGTAATTATACAACTCCCACAGTTACAGACACTTGTGATGCAAAGCAAAAACCGTTGAATACAATTCTTTCTAATGGGGAGAAAGACATACGGCGTATCTGGTTTGATACGTTAGAAGAAGCTCAAGCATATTGTGATATATTTTCTTCTGTTCAGAAAGACATGAGTATTTCTCAGAATGAATAAAACAAAGGAGATGAAGTCATGAGTGAAAATACTCAAAATCTTTTGATTCTTCTAGCTGTTGGTATTCCGACAGCATACATTTATTTGAGAAGACGACAGAATAGAATCAGACAAGAGATGTTGGAACAACGGCAACGTTCTAAGCTGCAATCCTCTCAATCCAGTGATGCAGATTCAATACCGGAAGAAGCTGAGGTCATCCTTGGTGAACTAACTGAGTTGCGGTTGAAGCAAGCAGAAACACTTGCACAGATTGAAGACATTCAGAATGGTCGAAACGTGGAAGTCAATGTTTGCAGAGAATATGGTCAATCAACCACCTTATCTCAAGAGAGCATTTTACAGGCTTTACAGGTAGAGGACAAAACGCTCTCTCAGCAAATCCGAAGAAAAAGCCTTGAATTTGCTGAAATCGTAAAACAGTAAGGACAAAACGGTAGACAGAACGGTAGACAAATCGAGGGACAAAACTGTGGGGAAGGGGTTGACGAGAGGGGTTCGGGGAAGTGGACAAAACGTGGTAGACAAAACGCAAGAGGAGGGATAGAATGCGTAAATACTGTGATATTTGTGGTATCGAAATTGCTGATACGGATTACGATAGTTGGTATCGTTTTATTAGCGTAAAGTACTGCGATGAATGCCGTATAGACGTTCGCAAAGAGCAGAAAAAAAACAGCAAGAAAAAACTGCAAGTAAAAAAACGAGCTGAAAATGCGGTATCACGAGAAGAACAACGTTTAAGTGAAGCTGAATATGTTGCCCAGTGCAAAACCGAAGCTAATCGTATTAAAGAACAACGTTCCCAAATTCGAGAAGTTCCTTCTATGGAACAGGAACTGAAAAGACAGCTCCGGCAAGCTCAAAGACAGATTAAGGAACTCGAAAATGAACGTAGACAATCCGCAGCGGATTATATCAATCTAATGCGGAGAGTACAAGAACTTGAAAACTCAAAATGAAATAACAGGAGGAAAAGAAAATGGGAAAAATCATTACAATCAGTAACCAAAAGGGTGGCGTAGGAAAAACTACAACAACGTTTAATCTAGCTGCTGCTCTTTCCAGAAGAGGAAAGAAAGTGTTGTTAGTAGACCTTGACCCACAGGCAAATCTGAGTGAATATCTGGGGTATCAAAAGGATAATAAGCCTACCATGACGGAACTGATTTCGGAAGTTTCTACAAAGTCCATGATTCACATTGCTGCTGTGAGAATGGCAATTCGCAAACATGATATGTACGAGTTGGATTACATTCCTGCCGACATCAATTTAGCAAATGCCGAGATGTTGATGATTAACGCCCTTGCGAGAGAGAGTATTTTAAAACGCATTTTGTCCGAAATCTCAGATGACTATGATTACATTTTAATTGATTGTTTGCCTTCTTTGGGAGTATTGCTTATCAATGCAATGACCGCAGCTGATGAAATGCTGATTCCGGTACAGACGCAAAAGTTTAGTATGGATGGGCTTGATAGTTTGATTCAATTGTTTAAGCAGATTCAGGCAACTATCAACCCGACAATACAGCTTTCTGGAATACTTCCGACTATGATGGACTATACAACAGTAAGCAGAGCAGCATATCAGAACTTGATGAATAAGTATGGTAGTATTCTTTTCAAGACATACATACATCGCTCTGTGGAAGCTGCTAAAGCCGTAGAGGTAGGGTGTATGATTCCAGCCACAAGCAAGCTTGGAATGGAATATTCAGCTCTTGCAGAGGAGGTGTTGCAGCATGATGTTCAACGGTAAACTTACCGTTACGCACCACCATCGGGCAACGGTACAAGAAATCTCCGTAGAAATGAATGGTTTTTCCTTTCTTTGCTTGTTTGGCAGACATATAAACGGAGCGTACATTTCTATTGTATCGTTGGGGGTAAGTGCAGAACTTTCTCCCAGCAAAAATGGTGTTGGTTACAACTCTGACCGCATTTTTCATGCTTTACAGTTTGCTGATTACAGCCGAAGAGGTATGATAAATGGTTGGGAACGTGACTTTGCAAATGCATTGTCCAGAACAATCACCCCAATGTTATCAGCCAAAGCACAATGAAGAAAAGGTTAAAGGTAAAAAGGGATTATGGTGTTACAGTTTACAATTGCTCTACTTGTCGGTACGTTACTTGCAGATTGGGTATGCTATGTTTTTGGTCGTAGCGGAAAAGGGATATTTCATTTTCCAAGAGCCGTTCGCATTGCAGAAACCTGCCTACTCATTGTAGGTTTGCTATTGATAGATGTTTATTGTGGCTGGCTACAAAGTAGATAATGCTTTTTGTCACGATGTTGCAATAATTGACACAGCTTTAGTAGCGATAAAGCGAGAACATGAAAAGGAGTAATTGAAAATGAGCGATGAAACATTAGAACTGCTATGGTCAATGCTTACGAACGAGCAACTTTTGGAACTGCGGGAAAAAGGTGCAATGGATGAACGCACAATGGCATCTTTCAAGACCGAATTGTTTAAGCGGTGTTTGATTCAATTTGATGAAACAGCGGATGCAGTGGCAAAGGCGGTTATGGCGGCATTTATGGAGGGATTGGCATGATAAAAATCGAAAATACGGAAGTATACGGCTGGGAAGCAGCCATCCGTGGAATGCGAAATCCGAAAAATTCGTGGGAAAAATCAGACAGTTGTTATTGCAAAGAATCCATTCAAAAAAAGAGAGGAATAGCATGAACATTATCATTTTAACTGGACGTTTAGCGGTAACGCCCGAACTAAAAGAAACCGCAAATGGAAAGATTTTTTGTAGATTCAGAATTGCTGTAGACCGTCACAAGAAATCTGATGGAACAGCAACAACTGACTTTTTTACATGTGTCGCATGGGGAAAAGTTGCAGAAATCCTTGAAAAATGGTTGAATAAAGGCGATGCATTAGAAATCATCGGGCGAATTGAAAATGCAAACTATGAGCTTGATGAAAAGAAGCATTACTGTGACCAAATCCATGTCCGAGAAATTCATTTTTTACCCTCTGGAAAGTCAGAATTGAAAGAAAAAGCTAGTGATGAAGATTTTGCTGCTTTTGAAGATTTGTTAGACGACCCAGATGTATCGTTTTAATGATAGGAGATGGCATCATGAGTGATTTGATAAGAATGCGTCTTTATTGGCGTAACCAGTGTTGGAAAGAACATTCTGTATTGTATGATGTTACAGTAACTGTTTTGAAAGAATGGATTCCAATGCAGGAAGATTCAGAACAACTTTGGTGGTTATACAATCGGTACTACGTTTTTGGTCAAAGTATAAACTATTGTACAAAGGGAATACGCCATTATTTTCCGCAAATGTGCGAAAATGTTACAGAGAAAGAGGTGCGTAACAAACTGGAAATGCTAAATGAACGCTATACTTATTTAGTAACTTTGGGACAGCCTGTCCAGAATAGGAGATACAGAAATGGCAGCAGCTTTTGACTTAGGAATGATGCTGAATACAGCACCATCAGCGAACATGGTGCAGCAAATTGCATGCGATTTGCTTACACCATATCATAATCATATGTTTGCTCTTTATGATGGAGAAAGACTGGAAGACATGGTGGAAAGTATCCGCAAAAACGGAGTGCTTACACCTTTAATTGTACAACCTTTAAGCGGTGGAAAGTACGAAATTTTAATTGGTCATAACCGTTGGAATGCCTCTAAAGCAGCAGGGCTTGCAACTGTTCCGGCTATTGTAAAACAGGGATTGACAGCCGATGAAGCTGAGATGTATGTAATAGAATCAAACATCATGCAACGTGGTTTTGACAACCTTAGAATCAGTGAACAAGCAGCGGTTGTAGCACAACGTCACGAAGCAATGTTTTCTCAAGGAAAAAGAAACGACATTATCCGTGAATTGAAACTACTTGAAAACCCAAATCTTGAATCTGAATTGACAGAAACCCCATCTCAAACGACCAGAGATAAGGTCGGTTCTGAATATGGATTAAGTGGAAAAACGGTATCAAGATTGATACGCATAAATCGCTTGATTGATGAACTAAAAGAGCAAATCGACAACGAGAATATCGCTTTTCTTGCCGGAGTTCAGTTGTCTTATCTGTCAGATGACACACAGGAAACGGTTGCATTACTTGCAGAACAGTACAAAATCAGCATTAAGAAAGCAGAAGAACTACGGAAAAATGCAAGTGATGGAAGCTTATCCGATAAAGAAGTAGAACAGATTCTGTCTGGAAAAACTGATGAACCACAACAACCAAAACCAAAATCTGTAAAAATCAGTCAGGCTTCTTATTCGAGATACTTTAGTAAAAAGGCAACAAGCGAGGAAGTATCAGAAATTATTGAAAAGGCATTGGAAATGTACTTTATGAATCAGGACGATGATACGGATAAGAGCAAAGTTATTGCAACTTTTCCTGATTTTGATAAGGAGCAAGCATGATGAATCAAATGAAGTTATTGATTTTTCAAGCAGCAGCAAAAGAGCATGTAATATATGTCAGAATGCTCAATGATAATGCTGATGAAAGTGCTGTTACAATTCAGCATAACCGCTATCTGGCAATATACAATATCATTCGCTGTGGTTTTATGGAAGACGAATACAAGAGCTGGTACAAGAAGGTGTTATCTAAATGAACAAATCAAAACTACTAGGAAGTAGCTTTGGAAAAGACCTTATGAAAACCGTAAAGCAGATACATTTGTATCAATGCTATCTTGATAATCTAAGTGATTCACCGGAAGAGTATGAGTACAGGTGTTATCTAAAAAGACAGCTAAATTATAAGTTTGAAGCATTAGAAGCAATGACTAATGCAATCGCTTTTTTTGCCAGAATCAAATATAAGTATGTAAAAACGCCTAAAGTCTTTGGATTGTATTCTAAGGATAAAAAGGATTGGCTTATTATCATAGGAAGAATATAGGGGGACTTGTTAAGATGCATTCATGTAAAAAATGCTTGCACTGCGAATGTCGTAAATCTAATAAAAGTGGTCAAAAATTTTATTATTGTGGACACCCTGACCAGAAGTACATACAGGGATATTTTAAGTGTCATGATTTAGAAGCAAAATTGACCGGATTTATTGGCATTGTAAAAAGAGAAATTTCTCCTGATTGGTGTCCATTTCGTAAGAGAGGAGCAGCAATTGTCGTTAAATAGAAATCAACTAAAATATCTTGTAATTGTAGCAATGGTTATTGACCATGTGGCAGCTGCCTTCCTTTTTAATGATTCTGCTATAACAGTTATAATGCGGATGATAGGGCGATTGACAGCTCCTACAATGGCTTTTTTCATTGTAGAAGGATATTTTCATACAAAAAACAAAAAGAAATATGCTCTTCGTTTATTTATATTTTCGCTGATTTCATGGCTGCCGTATTCATATTTTGAATACGGCAAAGCCACTTTCCATTTCAGTGTGATTTTTACACTTTTCCTAGGATTGATGATTGTATGGCTGCTTGATTCAAAAATCAATTCTGGATATAAGATTTTTGGCATAGTTCTTATATTGTTTTTTTCCTTTCTTGCCGACTGGATGATATTCGTTCCCTTATGGTGCATATCATTTTTGGCTTTAGAAAGAAACAAGAAAGCAATCGGATACGGATTATATCTAGCGACTGCTATTTTATACTCGTATCTTGTTATAAAAAGTTCTCCAGCATGGACAGGCATTTGGGCAATCGGAGTATTTTTTGTTTTTCCAATGTTAAAGCTATTCTATCATGGAGAATCAGGCAGTAAAAAAGCATTTCACAAGTGGTTTTTTTACGCATTTTACCCAGTACATTTGTTATTGCTTCTAGGAGTAAAATGTGTAATTGACTTATAAAGCATTTTATGATAAAATAATGGAGGACAAGTTATGAAAAAAGCAGTCATTTCAATGGGTATGGTTCTTGGCATTGCAGCAGGAATGGCTACAATGCCGATTGGTGTTTATGCGGATGAACAAGTCAATAAGGATTACATTGCCGACTTGATTTGGGAAGAATGGTGGTTTGGTACACCAGAAGACGGCACACAATTTCCTGAAGCATCATATGAACATCATTTGATTGAATCATGGCTTGATGAAAATTTTGATGAGTATAAGGACGATGTTCCGTACGCTATATATGCGTATCGAGAATACTATAAAGACCTTGTTTCTAATTGGGCGTTTGAAGATGATGATAATGGAAATTACTATATTACAGATTTAGACGGAAACATTCTGTACCATTTTAATTTTGTCAACGGCAAATGGAATATGGCTGATGAAAATGGAAACGTAGTAGACAGTTTTATGCCGTTTAACACAGTAGAGTGGGAAAAGGAACAAGAAGCCAAAGAAGAAGCGAATCAGTCCGATTCTAATTCTGAGGAAGAAAGTAAAGATTCATCAACTTCACAACAGCATAAACAAAATAACAATCGCAGCAATAACACCGGAAATTCTGTACATAGAGTTCTTGGAAAAACCACACAACAACCAGCAACCGAAGCTGCTACGGATGAAGTCACAGAAGCTGAACAAACAACTGTAAAGTCGTCTGCAAAAAGAGGTTTGCTTTGTGGTACGCTTCTTGCAGCAGTTATAATAATAATAATTTTTGTTGTAATGCACAAGAAAAATTATAAGAAAGGGAATGAGCATGATACTAAAAAGTGAAAAAAGGTTCTACGATGACAAAGAAAAGAAGTACAAACAGCCTTTATGCGAATTTGATACAGAGAATCTCATTGTTACAGATACAGATTCTAGCACAGGAGCATCCACACAGAACAGCTTTATTAGCGTTTATATTCGGCGTTATATTCCATATATGCTGGAGCGAAATCCTGACAAGCTTCAGGAACTAGTCAATCAAGGCGAAATATATTCATATTTGCTGAAATTAGAAACGAGAGCAAAGGATGCAGAGTTTGACCAGATTGAGAAGTGGTTAGCGAGTGATAAGGAATACCTGCTTGCAGTAAAGAATGATGATTTTATGAAACGCACTCAACTGTACAATGCCTTTCAGGAGCAAGCAAGAGAACTGATTTTAGATAGTATAATTTTTGTGTAAGGGAGCAACAATATGTCGATACTTTTATTGCCTTTCAAAATAGTTTTTCTAATAATTGCTTTTATATTAAAAGGTATCCTATACCTACTTGCATTTATTCTAAACTTTATTTCTGAGGTCTTGGTTGCTTTGCAATACATACTCGGAAGTATCTTTGTGCTGATTGCTATTGGAGGGACTGTTGTACTTGTTAAGAGCATTCAAAATGGTTCTCTTACAGGTTTGCAAGGGGGCGTTTTAATAGGCGTTTTGTGGCTAATTTCTATGGCATTCAGTTTGATGTTCTATTTAAGTAGTGCAGCAGCAGACTTGTTTGAAAGTATCGGTGATTGGCTAGGCGATACAGCTCTGGGCTTTTTCTACTAAGAATTTATTATGTTAAACAAAAAGCGATAGACTGCGTAAAAACAGTTTATCGCTTTTTCTATATTCAAAGAGCAAAGTCTTAATCTAGACTTTGCTGGTCTTTTTTCTTCTTTATTTGGTGCGGTTTCTGTTGTTCCCGTTTTTTCTGGGCAAGTGCATTTTTCCGAAGCTGCGAAACTGACATATATGGTTGTGTCTGTGGCTTGTCCTTTTGAGTAGAACCAGCAGCTGCGGCTATTGTTACAAGTTCTTTTTCAGCGGATATTTTTTCATTGGGTTCTTTTGTATGTTGTTCAAGCTGTTGTTTATACGAATCAGCAATAAACAATTCTACTGGTTCTTTTTCTTCACGTAAATCTATTTTTACTTTACGAAGAATAGTATAGGATGTATGTCCTATTGTAAAATCTCGCTCATTTTGTCCTCTTGTAAAACAAGAACGTCCAAAAAAGAAATTATCAGTATCATTCTGAGATACTAAAAAGTAATAGCGTAATCCTAGCGTTTCATTTTTTATAATGTAATCGGCATCTATTTTAGAACTTTTATTAGCTGAAGGATTGAATTTAAAAATGGTATCTTTATCATCAAGAATTGCTTCCAAATGTTCTAAGCAGTCGATTCTATCAAGTATTTCATCATACCAAGTACTCTTTTGAAAAAGTTCATCTGAATATGTTCCATCAATGATTTTGTCAAAAACAGATTCTCGTTTTTCTCTTCTCACTACTTCAATATCTTTTAATTTGTGAAGACCACACAAATGATGGAAAGTAGACTTATCAAAACGAATACAAATGTTTATTGGCTGCGTGTTACGATTTCGAACGACTGTAAATTGATATTCATAATCAAAAAGTTTCTGGTATGAAAGTGCAGCTGATTTAATAGAAATTTTGCTCACCTCTTTTACAAACAAAATGACGCTACCATAAAGGTAGCGTCAAATCATTCACATTTTCTTTCGGCAAAACGCCTACGCCAAGTCGAGGTTTCACTGTGCAACCCCTCCCGCAAGCTCAACCAAGCAACGCTCTTGGCACGCCCCTTGATATCATCGCTTCACAGAACTGCTACGACTATTAAGTTTACGTCAGCCCTGACCGAAAACCCATGTTTTCTAACAACACCTCTGTTGCTATTATTATTATAGCCGATTTTACCGAAAATGTCAAGGGGTTATCAAAAAAAATTTTAGTAGAAAAGAGAAATGGCTGTAAGTTTTGCACGCTTCCAACAAATACCACTTACAGCCTTCACACAATGAACTTCACACAATGAAAATTGATATTTTGCCATCGGAATTACAAAAACAAATAATTTTCAATGGGTTCTCTGTTCTCTTGTTTTCATGGTTATTGTAGCACACATTTCTAGAGATGTCAAGTAAAAAACATACTGTCAAAAAATCTTACAAGATATATCAAAATATGAACTATAGCAAAGAAATATATCTAATGTGTTCCTCAAGTGTCAGCCACACTAAAAAAGCTACGGATAGCTGTTTTCGCTATTATTATACTTTATTTTTCTGTAATCGTCAAGAGCTTTTTATTTCAATCTAAATTCTGCTCTTTCTTTTTTTGCTTTGGCTCAGAGCCTTGCTCCTGTTTAGCTGAAATTGCAGCTTTTCGCATTCTGGCACGTTCAAAATAACAGGTTTTTGGCTTGTCGGGGGCTTCTTTTTTCGCCTGTGCAGCTGATGCAGCAAGTTCTGCGGTAAGTTCCTTTAATGCAGTTTCCATTTCTCCAAGTGTCCTGCCGTCCTTACTCAGAAGTTCAAATGGTTCACTAAGAATCTTCTGTGCATTGCTAAAATCAATTTCAAGAGAATTTAATTCATTCTCCGTATGTTGGATACGTTGGTCTATTTTTGCTACACTAGATTCCAGTCGGCGAAGATTAGTATCATAGGAATCAACAAAATCACAAGTGTACTTTGCTGCTCCACTAAGAGATGCGGAAATAGCTGCAACGCTTCCGTTTTCTTGCATTCCAAAATTTCCAAAGTCCTTTATTGTAATAGATAGTGGAAATCCCATAAATTCACCGATTTCGGTTGGTGTACCACGTTCTTTTACCATGGAAAACACAGCGTTTCGTAAGGCATCTGCTGCATCCTTCCGGTCAGTGTACTTTGTACCAGCTATTGTAATTGCAAATGCAGGACGATTGGTCTTTGCATCAATAGGCAAGCTTCTGACATGCTCTTTATCAGTTTTTAAAGATTCCATCGTGTGTTCTAAATCGCTTTTTGATTGTGGATATGCTGCTACAAGGTCTTGCATATCATAGATTCTGCTGTCATGCTCACGTTTTTGTATTCTCATATTTGATACTTCGTTTTCCATATCAGCACGTTGCTTTAATCGTTCATCACCAATACAAAGTGCTTTTATTTCGCTGTAATTCAATGCCTGTTGGTCAACGTCTTCCGCACTTCTGGACATGGTGTCCGATGTCATAATCTGCGAAATAAAATTTTGTTTGCTTTCCAAAAGCTGATAAGAATATGCATCAAATGTACCTTTTGTGACGTAGCGATATTGATGTACATGCTTATTTTCGTTGCCTTGTCGAACCAGTCTTCCTCGCCGTTGCTCCATATCAGCTGGTCGCCAAGGAATATCCAAATCATGTACTGCAATCAATTTTTGCTGTACATTTACACCAGTACCCATTTTAGATGTTGAACCGAGTAATACTCTAACTTCTCCAGAGCGAACTTTTGAAAATAATTCTTCCTTGTCTTTCTCGGTTTTAGCACTATGTATATATGCAATTTCATCCGGTTGTACTCCTTTTTCGATTAGTTTATTCCGAATGTCATCATATACACAGAAATCACAAGCTTCTTCTAATGAATCCATATCTGCTGCCGACTTTTCTTCATTTGCAGTCGTTTTGGGACTACTGCCGGACGGTACACCCAAATCACAGAATATAATCTGTGTAAGTTTATCTGGTGCGGTTTCTTCATAAATCTGATATACGTTTTCTACGCATTGGTTCAGTTTTGTGGCTGGATTATCTTCCAATGTTGGGTCAATCAAACGTGGGTCTAATGCTAATTTTCTGCCATCACCAGTTATTTTTAAGGGATTATCTATGCGTGGGTCTGTAACAGTACGATTTTGCAAAGCATCTGCACGGTCAGATAGTTCACCAAGCATATCCTTTTGTTCTTCTGTAGGCTCTACCTGTACAACGTGCATTTCACATTCCGGAACATCCAAATGCAGCATATCGGCTGTGCGAATATCAGCAATTTGCTTAAACATTGCCATTAACTCTGGTATTCCCGTATAGCTCATGTGTACTTTTTGCTTTACATCACTTCCTGTTGTGTTCAGTTGCCAATCTGTTTGCTGTTTGCCGAACACACTTATCCAGTTGTCAAAGTTATCAAGACCCTTGCCTTTTAAGAAGTCATGTTCCAAATATCGCATCATTACATGCAGCTCTGTCATAGAGTTGCTTAATGGCGTACCAGTTGCCATAACAATACCCTTACCACCTGTCTTTTCATCGAGATACTGACATTTTAGGAACAAATCCATAGCCTTTTGAGAAGACGATGTAGAAATGCCGGATACGCCCTGTAATTTTGTTGCTGTAAAGAGATTTTTGAACTCATGGGCTTCGTCTACGATAAGCTTGTCAATACCCATTTCTTCAAAAGTTACAGTATCATCTTTCGGAGTATCTAGTAGCTTGTCTAATCTCTTTTTCAGAGATTTTCTGCTACGTTCTAGGGCTTTTATCTCTACTGAACCACCATCGGCTTCTTTTAGTTCCTTAATACCTGTTACAATATCCTGTATCTGCTGTTCCAACAATGCAATTTGTCGTTCTTGTGAAATCGGAATTCTGCCAAGTTGCTGATGACTGATAATTACAGCATCCAAGTCGCTAGTTGCAATTTTCGCAAATAGTTGTTTTCGATTGGATTCCTGAAAATCTTTTGCAGTAGCTACAAGGATATTTGCACCCGGATACAATAAACGAAAGTCTTCACCAATTTGTTCAGTCAACTGTTTTGGAACACAAATCATAGGCTTGCTGCACAATCCCAATCTTTTTGATTCCATAGCTGTTGCAATCATTTCAAAAGTTTTTCCAGCACCTACGCAATGTGCAAACAGTGTATTACCGCCAAAGAGTGCATGTGCAACTGCATCTTTTTGATGTGGTCTAAGAGAAATATCTGCATTCATTGTAGGAAATGTAAGATTGCTTCCATCAAATTCCCGTGGTTTGATGCAGTTAAACATTTGATTATACTGTTCTACTAATTCATTTCGGCGTTCAGGGTCTTGAAAAATCCATTCTTTAAATGCTTCTCTTATCTTATCTGCTTTTAGGTGTGCTGCTTTTGTTGCTTTATCATCAATTACTCTTTTTTCTTTCGTTTCGCCAAATGGCAGCGTTTCAACTACGACTTTATAGCATTTAGGTTCTCTCAAATTCAGTAGGTCTTCCATGATTTGATAAGCACTTTTATGCTTTGTACTATACTCTTGTTCATGTACTGATAAATTCCCATAACGTGTCGGTTTTGGGGTGATTGACCATTCTCCAGACCTTTCAGAATGCGTTACCTTAATTGCACTTTTCATGCTGGATTCTGCATTTCTATATTGCTTTTGCAGCATATATTTTTTGTAGAATGGAGCATCTTCTAGCTGCTTTTTACAATCATCCATTATCCTTTGCTGAAAATCCACTTGCTTTTCTTCTGACGTACCAAATGTTTCATACATAAATTGACGATAAATTTTCGGGTCAATCCAAGATGCACCAATTTGAATGTCAAGGTCTTCTGCTTTTAGCATAGGTGGTTTGGATTCTTTAAGTACTTGAATATTTTTTTCAAATCTGCTATCTAATGCAGCTGCTTTTTCTGCTGCTTCTAATTTCTCATAGATATTTCCTGATAAATATTCCGCAGCAGTTTGATAAATTTCCTCACCGCTTAAATTTGGCACAAGATATATCTCGCTTTGTAGCTCTTGAAGCAGTTCATCTTTTGTTTCTCCGGTCAGCATTTGCATATATCCAATATCTACTTTGGCTTTTTCGGAAAGAGAAATAGTCAGAGCTTCCATTGCTGTATCAACATGTTCAACTGCCTTTGGCGGTTTTATTGTTCTCTTCGTAAACAAGTCGGATTTTTCGGCAGTTCCTTTACTCAAATCATAGCTTTTCTCTAAAGATGCAACCAACGGATAGGATACATCTTCGCCAAACATGGACTTGTTAGCTCTGCTATGCAAAAGACCATGTTTTTTAGAAAAGCTATCATATTGTGCGTTTAATTGCTCTTGAAGAGAACGGATTACATCATCCGATTGATTTTGTTCCTGTGCAACTAAAAGCTCTCGTGTCGTATCACGAAGCGAAATAAACGCTCTTGCTGCCTGAATTTCCTTATTGCTATGATTGCATTTGGGAACACAGCATCTATCTGTTGTCTTGAAATAAATCTTATGATTCTGCTCAAACAAACTGAAATTACGCAATTCTTCTGGCGGAGCGACCTGCAATCCATCTATTTTCGGATAAACATCATTTGCCTTTACATCAGATATTGTGGCAGACAACTTTGATACAGCTTCTTGCAGTTGTTCTTTTAAATCTGCTCCTTCAATAGGCATACACATTGTTCCATGCCCATACATCTTATTACCTTCTACCATCTCTCCTAAGACCATATCAGGATGTTCTGAGAAGTATTGATTGATTGGAAGTCCTGCATCTGTTTCGCCAATATGCACCCACTCTGGTTCAATTACAGGCGGTTCAGAACGCTTTTGCAGAAAGATAATATCCGATGTAACATCTGTACCAGCGTTTTTAGAAAATGTTCCTGACGGCATACGAATAGCACCTATCAAATCTGCTTTTTCTGACAACTGTTTTCTAAAGTCTTCGTTTGCTTTATCTAGTGTCCCAGTAGATGTAACAAATGCAACAATACCGCCCTCTTTTACTTTGTCTAATGTTCTTGCGAAGAAATAGTCGTGCAGCTGTTTTGTGCCATATTCTTTGTCAAAAAAACCTAAATCACCGAAAGGAACATTGCCTACTGCCATGTCAAAACTTCCGGTTTGAAAGTCTGTTTTTTCAAATCCCTTTATTTGAATATCTGCATCAGGATAAAGCTTTTTTGCGATTCTCCCTGAAATGCTATCTAGTTCAACACCATATATCTGTGTTTCTTTTTGCAAGTCTGTGGGCATTCTGCCGATAAAATTACCCACTCCACAAGACGGTTCTAAGAGATTTCCACCTTCAAATCCAAAACTCTTAGCTGCATCATAAATGCTATCAATTACGATAGGCGGTGTGTAGAAAGAATCCAATACGGAAGCTTTAGCAGAAGTGTATTCACTATCGGTAAGGGTTTCTCGTAATGCTGTATATTCTTTTGACCATTTTTCATTTCCACTGTCAAATGCTTGAGGCATACCGCCCCATCCAACATATTTTGAAAGAACTTCTTTTTCTTCTTCTGTTGCCGGACGATTCTCTGTTTCAAGCGTTTTTAAGGTTTCAATTGCTGCGAGATTTGCCTTAAATTTAGTTTTTGCACCACCTTCGCCCAGATTATCATCTGTAATGGTAAAGTTTGAAGTTTTCTCAACTTGTTCTTTCTGTGGTTCTTTCGGCTTTGCTTCCATTTCAAATTCCTGTGATATGTCTTTGGAATCCTTGTCTTGAACCAACTTTTCAATTTGTTGTGATTGCAATTCGCTTTCTACTTCTGGATTAACAATAGAAGGACTTTCTTCTGTGATACCGGATTCTGCAAAAGCTTCTTCTGTTGTCTGCGGTTGTTCTTTTTCTTTGTTAGAATCTTCATCTTGCAGTGTTGGTGATTCAGTTTGCTCAATTTTTGAGGGTAATTCTTCAAACGATTCTGGCATAGTATCTGAAAATGATTCAGCGTTTTCTTCCATTAAGGTTGGATTCTCTAAAACTTTCTCATCAGAAAACGCTGGCATGACTACCTGTTCAACAGTACCTACTTCTTCAATTTCTGAAAGCTGTTCCGGACTGTCAATGTATTTATACAAATCAGTATCTAGCAACTTGCTTTTAGGGAGATTTTCTGTAACTACAAACGCCCCAGATTCTCTTTTTACTGTACAGTCATCTTCATACCAAGGTAAAGCTCCTGCCAAAGAAACAACCTCACATATATCACCTGTACGCAAGTTCTGAAATTTATCACCGATTTTTAATTCATAAGGTTGCGATTCTGCATCGACAACAGAATCGTTTTCTTCTTTCTCATTTCGTAGTTCTTCAGCCGATTCTGATGTTGCTCCCGAATTTTCTTCTTCAACTGATTCAATCAGTTCCTCAACTTTTGTAGAATCTGTTATGGAAACACTGCTCTCATTTTCGGGTTCAACCTCTATATCTGAAAATGACATCTGAATGTTTTGACTACCTATATCTGTAATGTTTTGTTCTGAATCAGAAGCTTCTTTCTCTTCTGATTCAATTGATTTAGAATCAGAATCCAATGATGCAGCTTGCTTTTTTTCTGACAAAAATGTTGTTACTTGTTCTAAGGAATCATTTGTGGTTACAGCTTGACGATACATATCAGAAAAAATAAGTATATCATTTGCGGAAACTGTTTCATCTATCAATTGTTCTATTGCAGCTTGCGGAACTCCAATGTCAAAGGCATGGACTATGGCTGCCTTTTGTTCTTCATTATAGTCATGTCCAGCTGTAATTTCAGAAAGTGTTACATCTTTATCCAACTGACTTTTACATTCTATTAGGCTAAGAAATGACGTATCGGAATTATCTGAAATATACGCTGAAATATGCTGGTTAAGTTGTTGCAATTGTGCAGGAGTGTAAGCAGCATCAATATAAGTTGCAATTAAGCTGGTTTGTCCGGAACGAGCAGAATCTTGTATGCTACTTTTCAATTCTGATAATTGTTCATTAGAAATCCCACGACTTTTTAAATCTCTTTCTATCTGGTTCTGATTTCTTGCAAAAGAAAGTTCTTGCATAAAATCCTTAGCAGAACTTTTTTCTACTACAAACACTAGTTTTTCGTCACGCAGTAAACAAGAATAGGGAATCTTATCCGCACTTTCAAGTAGTGGTTTGATTTCTTGATACTCTTGTGGCTGGAGTGGTGCAGTTAAGTAATAGCAATCCTTAAAATCAGGTTTAGATGGTTCTTGAATAGACTGATTGCTGCTTACTTCTTTTCCTTGTTGCCTATCTTTAGGGATTTGTGCTTTCCGCATCTCCAATATCTTTTCTTTTAGCTCTGACACTCGTTTTCTATCAGCTTCACTAACTGTAATAGTTGATGATATTCTTCCGATTTTTGCAGAGAACTTTATGTTTTCCTGTTCAAGTAATTCTGCAATCTTTAATGCAGTTTGAGTTGGAGCTGCAACATAACTTTTCTGCGGAATATACCGATATTCTGCATTGCCGATAATTTGGTGATTTGGTGGAGTGTATTCTTTTTGCGATTTACGCATTGTAAGTGTTGCTGCATAATTATTACCGAGCAATTCACGAAATTTATCTTCTTCTCTATCGTTGATTGCTACTACTACAGCACCATTTCTTGCAAAAGCATAGTAATTCATACCTGCATTATCAAGTGTTTCTCTATGCTGCAAGAAATCAGATTCTCGCATTTGAAAAATAGTCTTATCTTTATTGTTCGTAGCATCATTCCAAAAGTGGTTTCCGTATGTCAGAAGTTCTTGCTTTTTAGCAGGAGATTCTATTGTCTTGGGAATGTCACGCAGTTGGTCGTTCCAGTCTTTATACTTTGAATCAGCGGTCAAGCGATGCATTTCAGGATACTTTTTCTGTAATCGCTCTGCAAAATTGTTTCCGGCTTCATCATTATCTGAACACAAGAACACTCTTTCAGGAGAGATATGATACCTTTCCATTGTCGCTTCGACAATATTAGGCTTCACACCCATCATACTAATTAAGCGATGATTATCAAGTTCATTCTGGTGCAGTTGCATATAAGACAGCATATCAATGGAACTTTCAAAGAAAAGAGCATTTTCACCATTTCCCTTTGTTACTTCAAAGCCATATCCAGAAGCAGAACCAACAGCAATTCCTTTGTATTTTTTATCGGATAGCGTTCCTACCTTTTCTGCACCAACAGTTTTACCGAATTCATCTTGAATTAGAAAAACAGCATTTCCAGTTTTTGATTCCTGCTGTATTTTTCCGTCTTGAATAAGACCATGTACCATTTCATAATTTAATCCTCTTGTTTGAGAAAGATATGCAAGTACACGTTTTTGTTCCGTGTCAACGTTGAGGTGTATTTCTTCTGGTTTTTGAAGTTCAGTTCTTTGTGTTCTGTTTTGTGTAATTGTATCTGCATCATATGAAAGCTCTGGTGTCTGATTGCCATTCAACATTTTTACTGCATCATAGAAATCTTTTCCGAGGAACTGACGAACAAATGAAATACTATCTCCGCCACGCTCTTCACTGAATTGATACCATTTTGCCATTTCACCTTGCACATTATCTTTGATATGAACGCTATCGTGTTCTGACATGATATATTCTTTTCCAACTCGTTTTAAATCAACGCCTTGGCTCATTAAGAAATCGGGCAGATTCACACGTTTGGCAGCGTCTATTTCCTCCTGAGATACTCTTTTGGATAAATGTGACGGTTGGTGTTTTTGATGCTCTGAACGGACTTTCAATGCTTGTATGACCTCTTGTTTAAAAGCAATTTCAATTTGCATTCTGCGAAAGTTAGAGCTATCAAGAGGGACATTTTGTTTTGTCAATGCTGCCTGATTTTCAGATAACTTTTGTTGTAATCGGGAAATGGCTGTATCATACCCGATTCTTTCAGCAATGTCAAGCAATCTTTCTTTCCTTTCAGCATTTCGTTCCATTATAATATCTTGCTGTTCCATGCCGTAAACCTCCTTACTTATTCATTTTTTAAAATGGAGCAATGCTTGTAAATTCATAACTGGCATATGCTTCAAAGATAACAATTTCATCTTCATACTCCGTAATGCTAATGCAATCAATAAAAAGTTTGCAGTCTTTACAGTCAAACATTGCGATACCATTTATGTAATCAATAAGCAAATTTCCTTTTAATACTAGTGGCTTTGAATTGCTGATAGAAGTAGCCTTTTCGGTCAAAGAGGGAACATCAGTGTCTACCAAATACATATCACTATAAATTTGTATCATTATAATTCCTCTTTTCCTCGTTTGGTGCTTCGATGTTGTGTTTGTTGCTGTTCTTGCTTTTGGGCTTTTTCATGTTGCTGATGCAGCTGCTTTCTTGAAAAGAACACAGCCCCTTTATCTTTTTTGTGAATCGTAACTGCCGACTTATTTCCGTCAATCACAGCGGAATGAGAAACTCCTTCTTTTTGCAATTCGGACACGGCTTGACGTGCTTCATCAGCAGTCATACGTTGTGTATATCTATCTTCTTTTGGGAGCTGCTGATAAAATTCCGGATTGATAAATTCTTTTGTCTGCAATTTTTGTGCTTCTGCACGAGCAGATGTTAAGTTTTGAACATCTGATTTTGCTACTGTAATTGCTACAGCTGTTTTTCCTCGTTCTACTGCGGAATATGAAACATCTTGATTGTCTAACGTCTGCATTATTTTTTTTGCACTATCGGGTGAAACAACGGTTGTTACACGTTCAGATTTAGGAATCGAAGCGTAATACTCTGGGTTGATTTTAGAAGTATGGACTTCTTCTTTTGGCTTATCTTTTTCCCTTTCTCCTTTTGTAGGGCTTTTTTCAGGTGATAGGAACTCGTCCACTTTTTCTTGAATGTTTTTCGCTGCAATTGCAGCAAATTCCTGTAATGCAATGTCGTCATGCTTGTCTAATGCAATTGTTACAACGCTATTATCCTGTACGGAAATTGCCGAGAATGCTATGCCCATGGCTGCAAGGCTTTCTAATATCGTCATTGCTTGTTCTGCCGGATACGTTTCCATGTGAAGATTTTCAGGAGAAATTTGATGATAATAATCAGGACGAATAACAAAAGAACCATCCTTATGTATTTCTGCTTTTTCTTCATCTGCTAAGGCAAGCAAAAAACTTTTTTCGGAAGTCTTTTCATCTTCAAGCACTTCTTCCGTATGGCTTTTTTCTATGTTATCTTGTTGTGTTTCTTCCATTTGTTCATCATAAAAATGTTCCTGTTCTGGGGGAAGATTATTGATTACACCGTCAATTTGATTATAATTTTGTTCCATTGACATCTCTGCTGTACGAAGATATTCAGTACCATCTACGGCAACTTCTTCTGCAAGTCGAGATAACGTCATATTATTTGCTGTGCTTTCTATCGTTACGCCAGTTTGCTGCATTGCACCGTCAATACTTTCAGAAGATTGTTCGGAAAAATTGATTGGCAAGCGTTCAATCTTTTCGATACGAGCCGAAAGTTCTTCTCGTCTGTCCTGAATGGCTTGTATTTTTCCTTGTATACTTAATTGTTCAGTCGTATTTTCAGCTTTTTCATATCGTTGGCTTAATCTTGCTATCTGCGTATCACATTTTTCTATCTTAAATGATAGGGAACGTCGAGAAGCATCATGCAGCAAATCCATGCTCTGTGCGTATTCTTGTCTGCGTTTTTCTGGATTTAAAACTGCAAAACTTTTTATCACCCCACTCAATCCCTGCAATTTATCCGCTTTAGCTTGAGAAACAGCAATTTTATGTTCTAATGTAGCAATCCTATCGTTGTGCTTCTCTATCTTTGCTTCATGCTTAGGAATAGAAACATTTTGAATTTTATCTATTTTTCTCTGGTTACGGTCTATCATCAAATTTACAACAGAAGAAAGCACACCGCCAGATAGCCCTTTTAGCATTTCATTTGTTGCTTGTAAACGCTCTGCCTTTGCTGATAATTTTTCAATGCGTGCTTCGTTTTTCTCTATTTTTCCTTGCCGTGAATCAATCCTGTCACTTAATGATTCAATCCTTTCCTCGTGACTTTGATGAATAGAGTTTAAAATTGGCAATAACGATTCTTTTTGAACTGGTGCTTGTCTTTTTTCATCAGAAGTCTTGACATTACCCTCTGAATGTGTTATACTATTATTAGATTTAGAGCTGATGGATGTGTTCTCTAGGGGCGATTGTAGCCCGGCAGAATGAAGCATCTCATCAGCTCTTTCTATTTCATTTCGCACACCCTGCATTGTATAGGCAATGCTGTCATCAAAGCTGATAAATGTTTTTTCATCTGGCAATTGTAGTCCCATTGTGTTAAGTAGTTCTTCGGCACGTTCCTGATTCGCTGCAATAAGGTTTCCCTGATTCAGCTGTTTATCCAGATAATTTCCCATATTGTTTCGTCCGTATGCACTTGCTATCCGGTTTACCTCATGGAATCCTTTCTTTTCTGAAAGAGATACAGCTACCATAATGGGACGATTTTCTTTATCTTGCAACTGGGTAATAGCGACTAAACTATTCTCTTTGTTACCCTTTAGTATCATTACTGGATTTCTCAGCTCTGCTGGAAGCTGCTTCATAGTATCCGCATCCAGTCCGTGTCCATGGTAGTGTTCATCTGCTTCTGACATACATTTTACGATTGTTCTTGGGGCAATAACGACTTGTAAATCTTGATTCGCTCCAGACAGTGCAAGGGCATTTGATGTATCGCCAATATGTAAAAAATCTGATTTTTTATCAGAACCCAGAAACGAATCAAGTTCATTTGCAAATGATTCATCTTGTTTCAGGTTCTGCTGGATTTTTTCAGACATACTCAGAATTTGATTTTCTTCCGCTGTCAAGGCGGATTTTTCTTTTTCCATTACTGGCATAGTTTCATTTCTCCCTATCGTTAATATGGTTTCTTTGTCCGTTCAAGATGTTCTGTGTATTCCTTTTCAGACCTTTGAACGTATTCATCCGATTTTTCTGCTTGTACTCTTTGGGCATTTCGTTTCAGAACATCTCTGGAAACATATACTTCTTTTTTCTTCTGGTCATCTTCTTGCTGCTGACGAAGTTTTTCTGTTTTGTTCAGAGGTTGAATATCGTTAGTTCTTTTCTCTAGCAACTCCTTTATTTCTGTATTTGCTTCATGATTTAGTTGGATTTCTTCTTGCAAAGCCTGTTTTATCGTCAAATCATCGGAAAAACAGAGAGATGTATATGTTAATGCAAGACCGAATTGTAAATCAGGCGGTTTTCTTTCTAATGAAGACACAGAAACATGCAATACAGCTGCTATTTCGGGGAGTAAAGCTTGAACTGCTTCAGATTGATTTTCACCGGAACGTAGTTGCTCAACTCTTTCATGAAATTCAGCATTTACAGAAAGACGATTGCTCCTTTCAATAATGTCGGTTACTCTATCCCTATCTTTTTCACTGAATGCAATCAACATTTTATGGTCATTGATTTTAGCGTGATAGGCAATTGAACATTGTTCTAATCCTCTTAAAACGAAATCAGGATTATTCACTTGAATGTTTAAAAATTGCTTATCCGGAATTTCGGATAAGGGTACTCCATGTTCCATCACAATGAAAGCACCGCCTTTAATCTATCCATCAGCTCAGGATTTTCAGCAGCATTATTTTCATCAAACTCGCCATAATGATAAAGATAAATGCCATATAGATTTTCCTGTATTTCTTCTGGATACTCATACAAGGTTTCTGGAGAAATATTCAGTAATTTAGCAACATTTTTTAGTTCTTTACGAATCATTCCTTTTCTTGCAATCTCAAACATCCCATAAACATCGCTCTTATCGTTTAAACAAGCATACATCAAATGAGATTTTGTTTCTTCATCAAGAGAGCAAAGCGTTTCATAAGAATAATCAAACCCGATTACATTTGAAACATCTTTCATTGTTATATTCAAGGTTTCAGAACGCCAAATCTGTTCCAACTCTCGCAGAGCATCTTGTATAACACCTTCGTTCTTCTCATTTTGGATGTCATACATTAAAACAATGGCTTCCATTGCATTCAATGCATCCTGCGAAAAATCTGATAAGTTATCAACTGGCAACTTTAAGAGTTTTGCTGCTATTTCAATTGATTCATTCATAGTTATTCCTTTCTTGTTCATGGACAGTCTGTCCACATGTTTTAGCTTTATTTTTGAATAAACGCCACAGTTGGAAAGTACATGGTTTTCATCTGTGGCGTTTGCATATTTATTAAAGGTTAGTTTGAAAGAGGTGCATACCAAGCAAGATATTTAGATAAAGTAAGCACAACATTGGAATTATAGGCTTCAATCATTTGTTTGCGTGTTGTGTATCCGGTGGTATCATCCATTAGATATTCGCCATACCATAACCCAAAGAAAGACCACATGGCATTATCACGAAGAGAATCAGTTAAATCAGGAATGGTACTGCATTCGCTAAGAGCAACTATTTTATTCGCTGCAATCTTCTGTAACCCATAGAACTGTTCATAACGACTGCTATATTTTTCTGTTGCATCGAGGTATATATCTGCGGATGCAATGTCGTATTGTGTTTCAGGAACAGTATATGATTCACTTTGACCGTTCCAAATCCATATAAGGTTATGCAATTTATGATATTCGGTAAGACGTGTATATAACAGATTCCAAAGCCATTGATAAGCATCACTACCAGCCGAACCCCACCAATACCAACCATTACTTGCTTCTTGTAAAGGTCGCCAAAGAACAGGCACATTTTGACTTTGTAGCTTTTTTAATGCTTTTGCTGCTTTATCAATATCTCTAATAAGAGCTTCACAATCTTCTGTTATCAATCCATCTTTTTTCATTTGCTGAATTTCAGAAAAACTGCATGTAGCAATGTCTAAGTTTGTGATAGCATCCCATAAAGAAAAATCTGTTTCTTCACTGTATATGGAAGATTTACCTGTCGGAGCTTTCCAGTTCCAAATCAAACCTACAATACCGCCTTGATTGCTCCATTTTAATGATGCAGCAGCCGTATCATTTCCAGATTCATCAAATAAGTCAGAAAATCGAATAACAGGGAGTTGTCCAGTGATTTTATAGATTTCTGTAAGTTCCGTATTTTCCTCACTTGAAACATATTGACCAGAAATGATGTGTTCTCCGTATTGCTCTTGAAGAAAACGCATTAGTTTTTGCGTTTCCTCTGTTGCATCAACATCACACAAAGTATTTGATACATCTGCTATTTTCAAGTCATTTGAATTCTGCAAAAGGATACAATCTATGGCAGCATCACCGCTTATTTGTTGCACGGTAATCTTTTTTGTACCAGCTTCTAAGTATACGCTTTTAATAGTTGCTTGAATAAAGTGACCTGTCCCAGATATTTCGAGTGTACCACACATTTCATCATCTATCTGTAATGTGCATATGGCATCACTATCTGCTGCCAAAATTGCAGAAACATTATAATGTTGAGATGCCGGAACATTCACAGTAAAACAAATCGTATTCTGTAAATCGCCTGATAAACCAACAACATAGCCACTTCCAGTGTATCCCGAATATTCTGTATCTACCTGAAACCACTCAGACAACTTGCAATCTTCGGCTTGAACTCTGACATCAACGGGATATTTCAAACTTACTGGAGCTTGTACAACTTTCTCAGGATAAGTTGGTGCAAAGATAGTTGTTGTTGTCGTTGTTGTCGCTTCTGTCACAGTACTTGTTATGGCTGCCGTTGTTTCATACTCTGTTTTTTGTATGGGCATTGGCTTTTGATAAAGGTCAATAGCATAGCATCCAGTAAGCAAGAGAAAGCATGGGATAGATAAAATAATGGACTTAATCCATTTCAAAGTAATCACTCCTATGTTATTTAATGCAATGTGTTCTCTTATACTTTTGATAGGTGTCTGTTAGTTTTTCGGCACATTCTTGGCAAATATCAGCTCCCTGAAATGACAACATTCCAGCACATTTGTTACTACAAAACACACATCTTAAATATCTCTTTTTCAATACAATTTGATTTGCATTGTCAATGTAAATCTCGACTTCGTCACCATAATCCATTAAATGAAGTGAACGACGAATCTCCAAAGGGATATATAATCGTCCAACTGAATCAATTTTCTTGACTTGAAAAAGAGAATCTTTAGTTAGCTTGCTTTCTTCTACGTTACAGGAAAGATAAATCATATTTTTCTGAACATAAATCTGAATGTATTCTGTTTGAAAATGCTCTCGAATACCTTTTGGAAGTGACAATCTCCCACCTATCTCGATTCTTCGTGTCAACCCTGTAAATTTCACTATAACTCCTAAAACAATTAAAAGTCGAAATCAAAAACAGAAGTCTTTTCGGGTTCTTCAAATCTTGCCATAAATGCTTTTTTACAGGAAGCAAGTCTTTCTTCCATGTAGGCAAACATCTTTTCAATGTTATCCGGTGTGTAATCCACGGAACGCTTCGTTGCGATTTTTTCAAGGTAAGCCAGCTGGATGCATATCTTGTTCATTCGTTCTTTGGAACTTTCCATAAATTTAGCCTGCTTATCTGCATCCACAACAAATTCTTCTGTTCCTTCTGCTACAATGTTTTCTTCGTAATCCATATCCATGATATTTTTCATCCTTTCTTATACTAAATAGTCGTTATCCTTTAAGCTGTCATACAAATATTCGTCCATATCGTCATCATTGTGGTCTTTAAGCTCTTTTTGCAGTTCTTCCTTATCTGCAAGTAAACTCCGAATGTAAAGAACTGTACTGATTGCTGCCACAGATGCAGCGGTAATCCAAAAAACAACTGCTTTCTTTTTCATTTTAACCATCCTTTTTCTTTCCGCTGCTTTTCCAGCTATAATATGTTTTTCCGTTATACTCTCGTTCTGATACTTCCGGATAGACTGTAGTTTCATATCCATTTGAAGTAAATGAAATGGATTTTCCGGATAATAGTTTTGTCAGCTGTGATTCTGTCAGCTTTTTTCCGAATACTGCGGAAGTATTCATACCACATTTTCCAGTACAATAGAACCCAAATTTTCCGCTTTTGATTTCCTTTCCGCATTTTGGACACGCACCAATCGCTCCAGCAGAACTTTCTTTTCGGTCAACAAAACTCACCTTATCATCAACGCTTCCATATTCATCACAAAGTTCAGAAATGTATTTTTGAATTTCAAGTATGAAATCATCGGCATTTTTCTTACCTTGTTCAATTTCAAGAAAATCAGATTCCCAATCCGCTGTCAACTTTGCAGATTTAATTTTGTCCGGAAGTAATGAAATCAATTTATTGCCATCTTCTGTAGCAATAACTTTTTTTCCCTCTCGTTTCACATACTTGTGGGCGACTAACTCTTCGATAACGGCAGCTCTTGTTGCTGGCGTACCAATTCCTTTCTTCTCTGCGTTCTCATCAAAATCCGCTGCACTGGCATGTTCCATAGCAGATAACAAAGTATCCTCTGTAAAGGATTTTGGTGGACTGGTAAAGTGTACAGATTTCTTAGCCGGAACTTTTTCAAATGTCATTCCTTTTTCTATATCTGGAAGTTGTGATTCATCCTGTCCTTGTTCTGACTTATCAGAACTTTCGATTTTCGCATCAATAGATTTCCAACCCATTTCTACAATTGTTCGTCCTGATGCTGTGAATATATTGCTCTCACATGTAACAATGATTTTTACCGATTCATATTTGTGTGGTTCAGATACAGCACACAACAATCTCAATGAAATCAGGGATAAAATATTTTTTTCTCCTGTTGGTAAATCATCAATTTTTTCTGATTTAATGCGAGAAGTCGGAATAATAGCGTGATGTCCAGTCACTTTTTTGTTATTGATACTTCTGGACAGGTTGGGCATATCGACAACACCGAACGGCATAACCTCACCAATACATTGAATTACTTCTAATGTACTTTGTTCCATGTCTTCCGTTAGATATTGACTATCTGTACGGGGATAAGTAGCAAGCTTTTTTTCATACAGAGATTGCAGATAAGTAAGCGTTTGCTGTGCTGTGTATCCATACTTTTTGTTGGCTTCTCTTTGTAATGAAGTAAGGTCAAAGAGCTTCGGAGGATTAACCGTCTTTAAGTCTTTCTTTACATCAGAAACAACAGCAGTCATACCGTAGCACTTTGATATGATTGTATCTGCTTGTTTTTCATCATCTACACGTTCTGAAGCAGCTGTAAAGCTTCCACAATCAAGGTCAACAGTAAAATACTTTTGCTTTACAAAATTTTTGACAGCATCGTCACGTTCCACAATCATGGAGAGAGTAGGCGTTTTCACTCGACCAATATTCAATGCTTTTTGATTGGAAAAGCGTACTGTAAACAATCTGGAAAGATTCATTCCTATTAGCCAATCGGCTCTTGCACGGCAATAACCAGCAGCATATAACGAATCATAAGCACTCATCGGTTTCATATGCTGTAGACCACTTTGAATCGCAGATTCTTCCAAAGAAGAAACCCACAGTCTTTTTACAGCTTTCTTACAACCGATAATGTTATAAACATATCGGAAAATACATTCGCCTTCACGGTCAGCATCCGTTGCACAAATTATTTCATTTACACGTTCATCAAGCATTAAGCCTTTTACTATATCAAATTGTGATTTGGTTTTCTTTTGAACAGCAAACTTCCACTTTTCAGGAAACATAGGGAGCTGTGAAAAGCTCCATGTTCCTGACCAGTCTTCATGCTCTTTATATTCATTTGGAAAACGCAGTCCAACCAAATGACCGACAAACCACGATACAATATAGCCGTTGCCCTCAATATATCCATCCTTTTTGGACTTTGCTCCAACTACTGGACAAATCGCTTTTGCTACTGAGGGCTTTTCGCCAATAATCAATATCACGATTCTTCGTCCTCACTCTCTGTTGTAATATCGTCAAAATCATCTTCAAATCCATCAAAATCATCTGAATTTGATTTCTTTTTAGACTTTCCATTTTTCATCTTATAGAAAATGAATCCAGCAGCTGCAAGTACAGCAACACCTACACCAGTAATCATAAGCGTTTTTGAACCATTTGACTGATTTTTAGAGGATGTCTGCTGTACAGCTGAATCCGTAGTAGTTGTTGCTTCATTTACATTATTCTTTCCTTTATTGCCATTTGCTTTGTTGGCATTGTTTGCTGCTTCAGCAGCAGCGGAATCCGGATTAGTATTCTGACTGTCTTCATCGTCTTGATAAAGTAATGCATATAAATCATAGTCATCAACCTTATTCAGGAAATAAACATTATCCTCATTGCCCTCAGCTGAGTAGTTAATCAACACATAGAACACGCTGCCGTCCTTAGTCGTTACAGCAATAAACTGCATTTCTTCGCTGTCATAAATGATTTTTTCCTGTTTGATAAGGGTTGCATTTCCGTCAGTATCGTAATAATCGTCACCGTAGTAGTCAATTTCGCTAACATCTGTTGTAGTAGTTTCACTGGTCTTGTTTCGGAAAAAGTTAGCAATGTCTACAGTATGCTCTGTCGTTTGTTCTGAATTATCATCCTGTACCACTGGCAATGTTTCCTGTTCAACTTCCGGCTCTACAGCTTCCTGAACATTCTGGTTAGCTGCATTGTCTTCAAAACCCAGCCCATCCTCTGCGGATGCTGTAACAGACATTGCACCACCCAGAATCATGCTTCCTGCCATCAAAGTTCCTATGATTTTTTTCCATTTAAACATGGTGATTACCCTCCGTCTTCATTGTGCTTTCCTTGGTTTCAGCTGATACAGCGTCTTCTGATAAAGCAAAAAAATCTGCAATATCTTGTTCTGTTGTTTTGCTTGCCATGATTTTTTTCGCTAAGCTCAGCTGCTTTTTGAAATTCTCATCAAAAGAAATGCCTTCCTTTGTCATGTATTCCGACATGACAGCCGTTTCAAGCTGTTCCAACTTCTTTTTGTCGTTCTTCAGCTTCTCACTTTCACTTTTAATCAAAGTTTCACGTTTGGCAATCTGTTTTTTGAGCGTTTCCAATCTGGTTTCATTTGATACCATAGTAACCTCCTGATTTTAATAGAATAATAGAATAGGGTCAACATAATTCCACCCATAACCATCTGTGTCAATATACGCAGCTACATGAACATAATCGTAAGGCAATCCACTTTGTATTGTATCTCTTATACCATGTTCCACACCACGCATACACTTTCTATCACCTGTTGTCGTAGCAAAAGCTTCTCCAGCTTTTAAAACACTACCTTCTGAGTATCCACTCTTCAAAGTGACATTTGTAATATAGATTTTTGTATCCCGATTTTTTCCGTTTCCTGCTTTTCCATCATACCAATAATTCAAACTTTTTTTCAACAGAATAACAACATGCTCGCTGGAATTATAAGAATCAATTTTACAGCCTTCTATTGGAGAATAAATATCTGCATTTGACGGATAAGACACATCTATTCCTCGATGAATACCTTTATATGTCGGAGTAAAAGTTTCTGAATAATTAGTATATTCATACTTTGCAATCTCACAGTGCTGAACAAACCAGCCCTGCATATCATAACCATACCAGTTCAGAATGTTACCATCGTGCATATATGACTTGAAAGTTTCACCATTAAAGATGTTTTTATAGGTTTGATGATTTCCGTATAGTGGCTCTGTATCTGTATCCTTGCCAACAAGAAGATTATAGTATTGCAATCGCTGGTCACTATAGCTCAAACTTCCCAATCTATCAAGAAGAATCTGCTCAAATGATTTTTTCTGCTTAATATTGAAATATAATCTGCAATCTGTTACCCATTCGTACTTTTGATAGAATGTATACAAACCTTCTTGGCTCATATTAAAACCCATTTTTGTACCATCTGTCGGTGCAATAGTTGCAATTGGTGTATTTTTTAAAACTACGTTTGTTCCAGGCATACCCCAGCCAAACCAGCCTTCATCACGGTTTTGCCATGTGCCTGTTACATCATAGTAACCCCAGCCTTTATAGTTATTCCATTCGTACATACCGTCATATCTGTTCCCACAAGGAGCAACTACCGTTGCACCCTCATCCATGACATACCAGCCTGTTGCAGAATACTCGTCATTCGCATTGAGGATTTCAAGATTAGATAAACTGTAACATATCAAATAAGTCACTCTTCCTGTAGAGGAATCAACCTTTTTACGAACAAAATTTGATAAATCTCCACTTGCAGAACCGACTTCTATTGTTCCTATTACATTATGCTTATCATCCCATCCAAGGTTGTTTTGGATACATCTAAATCTTGAACCGCTTGATGTAGCAAAGGCATAGTCCCAACGTTCTTCCCAGCGAGAACCATTATCATAACGGTATACAAATTCGTACTCCTCTTCAAATATCTCATCAAGCAAGTCTTCCATTTTGCCATTGAATTTCCAGAACTTGATGTCATTACTTCCGTTAGAATCAGTGGAAAAATCATAATTATAAGCACAAAGGAAACTCCATAATTGCCACGGGTCAAAATCCCATACTGGGTCATAATCAAATTCTGAACTTCGTCCCCAATACCATTCTGTAGGGTCATCTTTCAAATTTCTGATGTTAAGAAGGCTTTCCTTACTTAACGAAAGCAGAGTGTTTCTCCAATCCCACGGAAGTTTTGACTGTGCCAGTTTACACGCTTCTCTGTTTAAGTCAGAAGCCAATTTTGTATAGTATTCTTCTGCATCTGATAACGTCTGGTCTTGTGCTGTATAAGTACCAAGGGTAAAACCACTCTGCGTAAACATCGAAGTAAAGATAGTGAGAATCAGCGTAATCGTCAGAACAATTACCATAAGGGGAAATAGAAGTGAAGCGAGAAACCATTTGGCTTCTTTTTCATAAACATTCTTTACAAATTGTTTCAGCTTTTTTCCTATGGACTGCTTTGCTTTTTTTCCTTGTTTTTTAGTGGTGTTAGACCTTTGCTTGTTTTTTAACCGACTCTCTTGCTTTTTCAGCTTACTTTTTTTCTTTGTACGCTTTTCTTGCAATTTGCTGTTCTTTTTTTGCTTTTTATCAATCAGCTTAGAGGGTTTTAGTTGCTTAGCAGCTTTATCCACAAGTCCTTTTTTTCCAGCATCTACGACTTTAATAAAATCGTTGGTAGAATCAGCGTTAATTGCTTTTTGATACGCAGAAGCACCAATACGTCGCATGGTATATCTTTCTGGTCGAAGTATCAATGCCATTGGTGTAGAAAGTCTTGAAATTGATTTGAGATTTTTCAGCTTTTTCTTTGAAAATTTCAATTCAAGTTTTTCTTGCTTTCTATGATTTTTCAGAACTTTTCCTTCAAGCTTATACTTTTGTTTTTGCTCTTTGTATTGGATTTTTTTTCGCTTTTGGATACGTTGAATTGCTTCATTGCTTTTGCTACCCTTGTATATAACAGCTTGTCCTTTCAATTTTTTCATTTTTTGCTGATAGGACAACTTGTTTATTTTTTGGAGAGTTTTTTTCGCCTTTATATCACGCTTGTTTTGCTTCAAAACAGGCTGCTTTTGCAATTTTAATTCAGTTGCACTATACTTTTGTAAACGGTATCTTGCTTTGTGTAGTTTGTGCTGCTTCTTTTCCTTGAAATGATTTCGCAAGCCCAATCCAGCATCAATAGCAATTTTTGAAGCTGCAAAAGCACCTCTATGAACATCATCTTGTGCTTCATTGCGGTATTTATATGCATTTTGCTTAGCTGCAAGCAATGCTTTATTTTTAGCAGCATCACCAAGAGCAAGAATCCCAGATTCTGCGGTCAATCCAGTCTTTACAACTGCACTTCCAGTTTTTTGAACAGTAACCTTTCCAATCTTCACAAGACTTTTAGCTGTTATGCCCTTCATGGTTTTAGGCTGCCACTTATCTAAGGAAGTATTGATTTTTTTATTCCAAGATGGAACATCTCCGGTGAAACGATACCGCTGATTTACTAAGCGATGCAATACACCCTTGTTTTTCAGCTTATACTGCTTTTCACCACGAACAATGTTGACTTTCGTATGAAATTTCCCATCATCACCTTGCTGACGTGTCATTCGGAACTGAAATTGCTCATTTCCACCAGTAAGTTTTGTTTCTGCGGAAAGTCCAACATAAAATGCAGCTTTCGCTAGTTTGTAACCTGTCAACGCAGCTACTTTTGCGGTTTTTCCCTTAATAGATTCCGGCTGATAGTGGCTTAATGATGCACCTACAGAAACATCATTACCCACTTTGCGATGTACAAAATTTATACTTCTGTGTAAAACACCACTATTTTCATACCGATTATCTTTACCCAGAATATGTTCTTGTTTTTCAAGGTCTTTTCTGCGGTAACTCTCTGATAATTTCATACCAGCAGATTCTAGGGATACTGCTGCTGTAAGTGTACCTTTTAGAACAGCCGAACCAGCAATAGCAGCTGCCTTTACTGTTTTACCCTGAAAACTAACAGGGTGTATGTTATGCAGCTTTGGAACATCTCCAGTAAAGCGATACTTTTGACTAGCAATACGGTGCATAATGCCCTTGTTCTCGTACTTTTCGCTCTTATCGCCCCATGTAATGCTTGCTGTTGTATGTAATCGTCCTTCTGGATTCTCTTGTCTTGTAAAATTCAATTGTAGCTGTTTCTCTTTGCCACTATATCTTTGCAGTTTCAGTTGCTGCTTGTCTAGTTTTCCTGCAATAGAATGTGAATATAGATTGCGATAACCGTTATTTTTATCTCTTGTACTTTGACGTGAAACAGCTTTTGAATCATAGCTAGATGAAGTTCTGGCTGAAAAAGAAGATGCAGACGTAGACCTTGTATTACTGCTTGAACTATGCTGTTGCCCCACGGTTGGACGAGTAGTAAAGCTGGTTTGATTTCTTCTTGGCATCGTATAACGCCCCATGTACCCAGCTCGTGATTGCTCAGTATGTGCAGGAGTAACTTTGGTTTCAGAGAAGTGCTTTGCATTTTGAAAACCAGATTGCTCAGTGACAGGTTTACTCTCAAATCTTGTACTCTCATCATGATTTCTCAGCGATGATGCAGACTGCTCTTGTCGAAAATATTTTGAATCAGTTGTATCTGTACTGACTGATGTATCATGTTTGGATGTAGAATGATAGGAATGTTCATTTACAGAATTAGTAGAATCTACTGGTTCATCATAGGTACGATGAAAGCTTCTATCTTCTGGCTCAAATTTTTGTGATTCTGAATGCTGCTCAATTGATTGATTTTCCATTGGAGAAGATTCAGACACATCTGATGAAGGGGATTCCGGCATGATTTTGCTTTCTGATTCAGTAGATTCAGTAAGTTTCTTCTTCGGGGGAGTAAATACGGGTTCAAAAGGTTTCTCTTCTTTGATTTGAGAAGTGGTTTGCAACTTTTCACTAGGTGCTTGTTCTCTAGAATGTACTTCTTTTGCCTGAACTTCTTTCTTACTGAATTGTTCCAATCCAGATTGCTGTTCACTAAGAGCTTTTAAACTTTTGTCTTGAAATTTGGAACGATTCTCTTTTGAATCCAATTATGCCACCTCCAATTACTGAGAGGAGTGGTTATTTTCCGCTTCCTCTGCCAGAATACAATGATACAAGAGAACATCTACAGCAGTAAACCCATTTATTGTTTTTCCATTGTCTACACTGCTCAGGAACATTTTTTTCTGTTCATCGGACATACTGCTATATTTCATTTGCATAAGCTGATGAACGTCTTCATTATTATCTGAATTTGAGAGCTGCTGTTCTTCCGGTTTCGTAGTCATCAAACGATACATGGTAGTATTTGTAGGGAATGTATCTGTAAATGGCAATACGATACCGCCATACTTAATCAAACCTTCGCCTTGTCCGCTATTTGTAACACATTCCATTTGCTGTGCAGAAATGTGCAGCTTTTCAGAAAGTATATCCCTGTCACCAGCAGCTTGATTCAGCATATACACGAAATCGGAGTTGTCAAAGATATTTTCTACTTCACTAGAAGAAAGCAAATCTTTAACGTTTTGCGTGATTCCTGTTGGAACACCGCCCCATTTACGGAATCTTTTCCAAATTTCTGCGGAATACTGTGCCGTCTGCTGTTCTTTTAGCAGCAAGTGAAATTCGTCAATGTAGTATCGGGTAACTTTTCGCTCTGCACGGTTTTGTGTTACTCTATTCCATACCGTATCTTGTACAATCAGCATTCCAACTTTCTTCAGCTGATTGCCAAGCTCCTTAATGTCAAAACAAACAATGCGATTATTAAGGTCGATGTTTGTGCGATGGTTAAACAAATTTTGAGAACCATTTACATACATCATCAATGAGTTAGAAATACGCAATGCAATATCGCCACGGCTCTTTAACTCTTTGTATAAATCACTTAAAATAGGCATAGTTTCTTTGGAAGGATTATTATCAAAGAAATCAGTATAGATTTTACGAACACAATCATCAATGATAGAGCGTTCTTCGGCAGAAATGCCATATCTACCACCTACAATGATTTCACAAAGAGAAATAATAAAGTTTGATTTTGTTGCAATCGGATTATCATCATCAGCACTGTCTAAATTGATGTCCATTGGATTGATATAATCTTCACTCTTTGAGGAGATTTTCACTAGCTGTCCGTGCAAATGCTGAACCAAAGGGAAATATTCTCCTTCTGGGTCACAAATGATAATGTCATCTGTCGTTTTCAAAAAGCTATCCAGAATCTCTCGCTTTACAGAGAATGATTTACCAGAACCCGGTGTACCCAGAATCAAACCGTTGGGATTTTTCAAGTGAGAACGATTTGCCATAATCATATTTCCGGATACGGTATTTAATCCGTAATATGTACCATCTGTCTGAAACAGCTCTTGTGTGTTAAATGGTACAAAGACTGCAATACCAGTAGTGTGCATTGCTCTCGACGTTTGAAGCACATTGTATCCCAACGGAAGAGAACAATTTAAGTAATCTTCTTGCAGATAATCGCTGCTGCGAAGCATGCAGTTATTCTTTTGACACAAACGTTTTAGAAGTTCCAACTGTAACTTCAATTCTTTTTTTGTTTTTGCATAATTCCTTATCAAAATTGTGATATGAAACAGTCTTTCGTTCTTACTGTTCAGGTCATCCAGAAGTGTTTCCAATTCCTCGATATACATCTTGATGGACGGAGGAAGAATATTGGGGTCATAACCAGACTGAGAAGCTTTTTTCTGTTCGTCAATCTTCATTTTTTCAACGTCTGAAAGTTTAAGTTTAACGAATTTTAACGCATCAATCTGGTCAAGCGGTGTTACATGGATATTCACACAGAACAAATGCTGCATTTCCAAAAAGTCATTCAGAATTGTATCTGGTAATTCTCCGGCAAGAATGTCCATAGTCGAAATCGCACCGTAGGCACTTCCAATCTCAAAATTCATCTTATTGAACTTGAATGAAGATGGAGCGATAAAATCTTTAGTGTCCATTCCATATCGGAGCATTTCTTTCCAGTCAAAAATAAATGGACTATTTTTAAACGGATTCAAAGAATAATACAAGGTTTCTAGTCTTTCTGTTCCGTTTAGAGCTTTGGCATCCACACCAATATTTTTGAACATTTTAATGACTTCTATCTGGATATTCATAAGCTTACTTTTAGCTACACGATAAGATGGTGCTTCAATCGTAAACGTAAGAAATTTCCTTGTAGATTGACCATTATTTCCGGATTTAAGTTTGCTAACAATCATCTGAGAGTATTCTTCTCGAATGTCATTAAAATCATCGTCCTGCTTTTCAATCTGGATTTCACTGACAAGTTTATCTTGACTGCGATTTTGATTTTCAAATGTCAACTGAAATTTGATTGTGTTATCAAAAAAATTGATAAGGTCGCAGTATTTTGAAAAAATATTGTTCTGTTCTTCAAATTCTGCTAGACGATAGCTTACATCGTAAAACTGGATGGTTTTTGAGAACGTGTTTTCCGTCACCTGACAAACACCATCTTCATACATTCTATTGTATGCAATCGAATTTTGCACAGTAGAACTGTCTTTGTTGAATTTATGAATTTCTGTGATACGCTGCTGCATCACATCTTTATCTTCTTTTGTCAGCTGAGAGATTGGCTTTTGAGATGCGATGGTTGCAGCGGTTTTTGTGCTGTTTTTTACTTTCTTTTTCTTATCAGTTTTCTTTCCAAACAAGCTATTTACCTCCGTTCGCTTTTTTCAAAATCCGTTTCAGCCTAGTTGATTCCAATTGTAGTTCGATACAAGATAAGACATCCGTACTACGATAAATACGTTTGTGCTTTTTTTTGAAGTATCGTATCATGTTCTTAAAAATCGCATCAAAAAACAGTCCGTTCTTCTTGTAGATTCCGCAGACAATTGCAGGGGCTGCAACGCAACCCATAGCAATAATTCCGCCAGTAAGACCAAGCACACCTCGTGTCAGGAAAAACACAGGAAATCCAAGAGCTATTCCTATTCCAAAGCATACACACTGCCTTTTGGTTAAGCCAAACATGAATTTTTGCTTTATATCATTTAAGTCTTTTGGTACTTTGACAAAATGTGAAGACTTTGCTCCCATTGTATACCTCCCATTAGTGTGCGTTAAACGCAGATTTAGAAATTGCTCCTGTACGAAGAACTGTAAATACCAACGCACAAGTATAACCTAATAGAAATACCATCTGCATAGTAACGCTTCCAGAGCCACTATTTATTGTAGAAATCGCATTGTTAAATAACGTTTTAAAAATGCCAATCGCTACAATAATGAAAAAGCCCTGAAATGAAAGAGCTATCAATTGCTTAATCCAATTCTTGCCGACAGAACCAAATTCACCGCCGTCTACCAATGTTGCAACTGGAATCGGAGAAATACCTAAGTACATAAAAACTTCAATTATTCTAGAAGCCAGTACGATAACAATAGCCACTATCATAATTATGACACCAAGGTACACTATAATGGAGATAAGCCATGTTGAAATCAATTCTCCTATGCTAAGACCGTCCAATGCATTCTTATTCAGTGACACATCTGTCACACTGGTATTAAATAAAGTTGTCATTGCTGCTGAGGTTGCCGAAACGCCAAACCCGAATAGGGCAGAAGCAATGTAATAGACATTCGATATTAAAATCGTGCCACATAGCGTTTTTATAATCCATTTGACGAATATTGAATCATCAAAGTCCTTGAAGTTATTCCCACGAAGCACCATTTGTATGAGGTCATTTATCATTAAAATGGCAAAAATGATACCTGCTATGGGAACTACTGCATTATTACAGAGCGTTTCAATGGTTTGCCATATTGTCGTACCGCTGCTTCCGCTTGCACCTGTAAAATTTGCAGGATGCGTGGTCAAGAAGTTTGAAACCAAACCGGAAACGCCTGTATCAGAGTTGTTGGGGTCAAAGGATGTCTTTATCAAATCACCAATGCTGGAAAATTGAGATTTGATACCGTCTTTAAACAAGTTTTCAATCCACGTTTGCAGACCATCCACAAAGTCTTGTATAACGCCCATTACTTCACCGTCCTTTCTGTATACTATAGGAATGACCTGCGGACAAACTGTCCACAAGTCATCCGTAGTAAAAAATATAGGAGATTGTTACCGTAACAGACGATTAAACAGCACTCTGCATCATGCTGATAAGTACCGGAACGAGGATAATGCCCAGCAGAATCAAACCAAGCCCAGCCATCAGCTGCTTCATGCCCTGCGATTTTGCACCAGCATTATCGTTACCGTAGCCTTCCAGCAAGTTAACTACGCCCCAGACACCAACACCGCCACCAATCAGGATAACAACAGAACGCAGAACTGTTCCGGCAGTCGAAATAAATGAGGAACTGTCAACTGCACCGGATGCAAAAGCAGTCATGCTGCACATACAGCACATGATTGCCATGGTAAAGATGGTCAATACCGTCTTCTTTGTCATCTTGCAAGTCTTAGTAAGCTTTTCGTTTGCAGCCGAAACTGCCATTGTAGATGTTTTCTTCATTTTCTTTTTCCTTTTCTTTCAGTTTATAATTTTTTAATTTACACCTAATTGCAACATAAAGACTGGTATGGGGATGTACAGTCTATGATACCGAAAACTCGAAAAAACGAACCATATGTACGAAATCTCTATATTGCAATTACCAGACAACCCATTATTCAGCAAGCATATTCTATAGCAACCTTGTCTGGTGGGGTTTCCATTCTATGTTTACTTCTTTTTGCCACGTAATCGGCGATGTCAAATTTCATATTGGGGTTATCGTCCAATAGATATTTGTAGTTGGGGTGCTTTGTAATATCATACTTATCTGAAAAGAATGGGCGTACTCCTCGAAGTTGTAAGATACATTTACCGCCGTCCATGACTGCTAATTCGTCTTGTGACTTCAACTCCTTTCCTAGTTTTTGATAGTTAGTTCCGTAACTCTCGCTCTGTCCTCGATTTTGAGAAGTGTTATACGAATCAATCGTTTCTTTTCCCAAACTCTCAGAAATTTCTTTCAACGTTGACTTCTCTTTGCCACCAAGAAATAGCGTAGTGTCACAGTTACCCTCAATCGTGTCAGCATTATCCTTGTAAATCGCCTTTAGCTGTGATTTAGCCTGAAGAATGATACTTGCAGATATTTCACGACTTCGGATAGTAGCTATCAACTTTTCAAACTGTGGTATTTCTCCAATGTTCGCAAACTCATCAAGCAAGCAGCGAACATGGTATTTCAATTTGCCACCGTCATTCGTATCTGCACGAGTACAGAGCAAGTTGAAAAGCTGTGAATACATAATTGCTACTAAGAAGTTAAATGTAGCATCGGTATCAGAGATAATGACAAATAAAGCAGACAGCTCATCACCAAGTTTGTCTAAGCCTAATTCGTCATATCTGGTTATCTCTAATACCTCATCTATTGCAAACGGTGCTAACCGTGTTGAACAAGAAATCAAAATAGACTTTGCTGTTTTACCAGCTGCCAGCTTATATGACTTAAACTGTTTGATTGCAAATGAAGCAATTCTAGCAACTTCGTCTGAAGGTTCAAGTTCTTTAAATCCCTCATATCCTTCATATTCCTCTGGAATTTCTTCCGGAATTGTTCCGTTTATCCACATTTCAACGAATTCAAAATGTCTATCAATCGCATTTTTGAATGTTTCATCATCTTCTCTGCACTCAGACATGTTAATCATATCAATCAATGTTTCAAAATTTCGCTCATCCGGAGGAGAGGTTGCAAAAATCATTGCAATATATGCAGTATATAAAAGTTTTTCTGCTTTAACCCAGAAATCTTCACCGCTATTCGGCTGATTTCCGCTTGTGTTTTTGATAAGGACATCCACAAATTTAAGAATATCCTTTTCACGATTTTTTTCGCTAATATATGCAAAAGGGTTATAGTGCATTGATTTTGCAAAATCAATCGTATTAAAAACCTTTATGTTATATGGTTCATAGATTGTTTTACCATTGCTATCTTTTCCTATCGGTCTGCCACGCTTCAACATTTTTCCGCATTCAATCAATACTGTTCCTTTCGGGTCGGTAACGATATAACTAGAATGCATCTGCATTAAGTTTGGTTTGACAAAAAATCTTGTTTTACCTGAACCAGAACCACCGATAACCAGAATATTTTTATTTCTGGCGTATTTCGGGTGAGAGGGTTTTCCCATTGTCAGGCTCTCGGTTTGCGTTAGAATTACATTATTAAACTTATCTTTTAAGTCCATATATGGTTCTATATCTTGTTCGTTGCCCCATCTTGCACTACCGTATTCCTCACCATTACGGAATTTCTTTTTGTTTTTTGATTTAATGTACATGATGAGTTTCATTATGAGTGCAACTGCTATGCCAAATCCCAAATCAATCACATTGAAACTCGGAATTACCTGTGCAAAAACAACGCCTAGGTTATTCATAAACGGCATCATTTTTTCAGAGATTCCGTTACCTTCGGCTGTTCGGTATGCAAGTGAAATCAAATCACCTGCGTATCCAAATATAACAAATGGCAGCCAACTCAATATCGTTTTCTTTACTTTTTTGCTATTCATTATTTTCTCCGAAGTCAAGTGGCTTTGTCGGCATTAAAGAGCCATGTCCTTTGATTTTTCACGAACTTTTTCTTTCTTTTTCGGCTCTTGCTCTTGAATACGCTGTGCATTCTCACGCAGCTGCCGTCTTGTTACTGTCGGCTGCTTCTCAATGTCTTGCTGTTTTTCATTTGCATATTCAGTAAAAGCACGCTTGAAATTATCTGTCTTTCCAGATTCAAACATCACATGAAATTCGCCAGATGCTGAATCGTGTTTTATTGCAAAGTCAATATCATATTTTTTTGCGACAGACAAAAAATCTCCGATATTTTTATCTGACACTTCAATAGATTCCAACTTTCCACCATGTTCTGTTGCACGTTTATTCAATTGGCGAACAGAAATCTTACCTTTCTTTTCCGCATTTCCGCTTAAAAAGGTTTTCATCATCTCTTTCATTATGTCTGATGTAAGTTCAGTTGATTGTTTGGAAAGAGAAAGTGTCTTTTTTAAGCCTTGTTCCATATCGGAAGCCATAGGATGTCCTCCTTATCTACGCATAATATGATTTATTTCATACTGCGTGTGAAACGGGCAGTCTTCTGTGCTTTGCAGCCATAAACGAAGCTTTAAAGCAAACTTTCTGGCGGTTTTTGCATCAGTTATTACTGCAATTGTCACAATTTCACCATTGTTGATTTCAGCCAAAACGCTGTATGATTTCATTTGATTTTGTTCAATTCTCAGCGAAACAACGTTTTCCTTGCACAGAATACGGTTGAACTCAGTCAATAAAAGCTTTTCGGTTTTAACAGTTTTTACAACTTCCCTCATTCTTTTCATCTCTCTTTTTAATCGGGCATCCGGAGCAAATTTCCTGTATCTGAATTTCCAGACAACCAGTTAATCAACGTTGCCAAGGCTTGTTCCATTTGAATTCCAGTGTCGTAAACACCAAGAATTACAACGTCTTCATTGTCAACAACTTCTGCGACAATTGCATACGCCATTTTTTCTTCATCTGTTTCTGTATCCACCACGGTTGTATTTTCCATTGTGAATATGGAAATGACGTTTGCGTAATTGACTAACATTTTGTCGTTTGTTCCTTTTGGAATAATGGTCATGCTCATTTTTGATTCCTCCATTTTTTTATTTTCAACCGGAAATCCAGTTGATAGCGATAGTAATTATCCGGTACACATATCATGGTGGACAAGGTTATCATAAAAACCCTCCATTGAAATGGGAGCATTGTATAACGCTGTCAGTAAATAATTTTGCCTTGCTGTGATTTTGGCGGAGTTTGCCTTTAAGCAGTCTAAAACATACATGATATGTTCGGAATTGAGTTTTGAATACATGGAACGAACTATTTCTGTATCCATATCCATACCGTTAATGCGAATGGATTTTTGTGTTGTACAACATACAAAGCTAATCATATGAATAAGTTCATTCACTTGCTCAGCATTGTATATTAAATGCCCTTTAGAATTAGTCATTTGCAGTATAATATCTGCTTCTATCTGTTCTTCGACCAATTGTTTTGTCTGTTCCCATTCAATCTTATCAATCCATCCCTTTTTATCTTGATTCAAGATAGATTGATTGATAGTTAATACATCAGTATTTGATTCTTTGGTATTTGATTGTTTTGATATTTTATATACATCGTGGTTTTCCGTATGTGTTTTATCCACATTTGGGTTTTCCCGATATGGTGTTTCCTGTTCTGGTGTATTCTCCAAAAAAATCGGTTCATCGCTTATAGAATATTCCACGTCAAGAAATCTCCCATTATCAGCAAATATTCTTTGCCTGCGTAAATATCCGCATCTTTCTAATTCTTTGAGAGCCGAGGAAACTTTCGTTTCACCGTCAGGAACGATGCTTGCCAAGCCCTTAATGGAAAAACTAAAAGAATCAGACATGGACAACATGGTCAGAAGTAAACCTCTTGCTGTTAGCCCAAGGCTTTTATCTCGAATAAATTCGTTATGAACCACTGTGAAATCCTTCTCCATTTTCTTTGTTAGTCTTGCCATTCTTACCACTCCTTTCTGAAAAAACGTCCCTCGAAAAAACCGAGGAACGTTTTCACTGTAAAAGTTGATTTTGATGATGATTTCACTTTTTATATGAAAAGCGAGCATAAAACAAAAAACAAAACAAGGAGAAAAAAGAATGCCACACAAAAAAACGGCGTTCCTCGATTTTTTCGAGAAACGCCGTTTGATTTGGCATTATTCAATTATATCAATCTGTCTGCGGTTGTTTTTTCGTGTAAAATTTTTGTGAAATTCTGTTCCCTATCAAAATTACAGGTATTAAAAATTAAATGAAAATAATATGGTGCAAGACGCTAATTATCATAAGTACAAATCTTGAATTTTCACAATGGACACAGCTTTTTGAAAATGAAATGCTGCTTGCTGCACTCATAGATAGCGTCACCTTCCGATCCTTTGTTCTGAACATGAACTGCAGTTCGTCTTACCGCATCGACTCAACCTTGAATCACGATTAGTGGCTCAAAATTTTTTTATCACAACTGGCTCACTTTTTTATTAGCGAGGTGGCTCAGTTTTTTATTGACAAAGGCATTCTGATGAATTTTCAGCCATCAGAATCGATAAAAATGTGACAATGATACAAAAATACATGACAAAAATGATATACACCGCAATGCGAAATTGCTATAATAGACACAACAAGCAAAACGGCACATTTCACAGGAGGGAATGTATATGAATTGGAGAAAAGTCGCAGCTGGTTTTACGGCAGCACTGCTGTCTGTAACAACAGCATCCATTTTTCCGACGAAAACGGTTTCCGCCGCTGACGTTTGTGTCATTGATACAGACACAGAACATCAGATGATTCGGGGATTCGGCGGAATCAACCATCCGGAATGGGCAGGAGATCTGACGCAGGCACAGCGGCAGACGGCATTTGGAAACGGAGAGAATGAACTGGGGCTGACGGTACTTCGGGTGTTTGTGAATCCGGACAGCAGCCAGTGGAGCAGGGCACTCCCTACTGCACAGTTTGCGACGCAAATGGGTGTCACTGTTTTTGCATCACCGTGGGAGCCGCCGGCAAATCTGACAGAATCCGGCGGAAGTAACGGCAAGCTGCATCTGCCAAAATCCAATTATGCTGCCTATGCAAAACATCTGAATGATTTTGGCACTTACATGAAAAATAATAATGTTGATTTGTACGCTATCTCTGTACAGAATGAACCGGATTATGCGTCCGAGTGGACATATTGGTCTACCGATGAAACAACAGACTTCATTGCCAACTATGGCGATCAGATCACAAGCACCCGCCTGATGTCACCGGAATCTTTTCAGTATGCACCGGAAAACGCCTCATGGGTGTCGGACGGCGGCAAGAAATTTTACCGGAAGATCTTGAATAACAGCAAGGCAATGGCAAACTGCGATGTGTTCGGTACGCACTTTTACGGCACCCAGCGTTCGTGGATGGATTTTCCGGATCTGGAAAACAGCGGAAAAGAAATCTGGATGACAGAAGTCTATGTTCCCAACAGCGACAAGGATTCGGCAAATCGTTATCCGGAGGCACTGCAGGTTTCGGAAAATATTCATAATGCCATGGTTGTGGGCAATATGAGTGCATATACCTGGTGGTATATCCGCCGGAATTATGGTTTGATGACGGAAGACGGAAAGATCAGCAAGCGTGGGTACTGCATGGCACAATACTCCAAATATGTTCGCCCCGGCGATGTGCGGATCGATGCTACGGAACAGCCGGCAGACAATGTCTATGTGTCTGCATATAAGGGTGATGACAATCAGGTAACCATTGTTGCCATTAACAAGGGAACAGAAAGCTATTCGCAGCAGTTCGCTGTAGATGCTGATGCACAAATTACAGAGGTTGACCGTTATCGTACTTCCGCCTCTGAAAATCTGGCAAAAACAGAAAATATGGAGCATGACAGCAGCAGCTTCTGGGCACAGCTCCCTGCGGAAAGTGTTTCTACGTTTGTTGTGACATTGGAAGACCAGCCGGTAGAACCGGATGAGAACGGCTATTATTTTCACGATACTTTTGAGTCGGACAACTGCGACTGGCAGGGACACGGCTCAGCAGATATTACACTGAGCGGAAGAATACCGTATCAGGGAACCAATGCACTCTTGGTACAGAATCGTGCCAGTGCGTGGAACGGAGCAGAAAAGGTACTGCCGGCAAAAGCATTTCAGGCTGGAAAAGAATATAGTTTCAGCGTATGCCTGAATTACATGGACGGAGAAAGTTCCAAAAATGCTGCACTTTCTCTACAGTACACAGATGCTGCCGGAGAAACAAAGTATGCCAGAATTGCGTCTGCTTCCGCAGCAAAGGGAAACTATGTGCAGCTCGCAAATCCCAGTTTCAAACTTCCGGATGGCGGAAAGAATTTTAAAATTTATGTGGAAACGGAAGGCGATACAGATAATTTCTATATTGATGAGGCAATCGGTGCTGTGAAAGGAACTGCGATTGAAGGACCGCCTGTGGTAACTACCACAACAACCACTACCACAACGACCACTACTACCACCACAAAGGCAACGACTACAAAGGCAACGACAACGACCACAAAGGCGACCACCGCAACTTCTGCTTCGGCGACGACAACGGCAACCACGACAGTGATAACAGAAAAACCGCCTGTAAATACCGGCGACATCAATGCAGATGGCAAGGTAAATCTGGCAGATGTTGTGCTTTTGCAAAAGTGGCTGCTTGGCATTCCGGAAACAAAGCTTGCTGACTGGCAGGCAGGGGATCTGTATACAGACGGTGTGCTGAATGGTTTCGACCTTTGTCTGCTCCGGCATACAGTGACATCTTCCGGCAATGTCTGACGACACATCTTGCGGATGTGTTCCGTGCATCGTCTGACATTGATTTGACTTTATTGTTTCATCTGATTTCCTATAAAAACCCGGGATTCTCATGCAGAACCCCGGGCTTTCCTTTTGCGACAAATTTTCAGCATATTGACATATTTTATAAAATGTAGTATAATATTGTTATCAATTATGATTGCATTGGCTAAAACTTTGCCGGTGAGAATTTTACAGAGAGAGGAGAGATCTTTGCCATGTCCGAGCAATCTTCTGTGCAGCACGTTTTGACCAAACCGCAGCTTTGCTATTTCAGCCGGCAGTTTTCCAATATGTTTGGACTGCCGGTACGCCTTTACCAACAGCAGAAGGAGATCTACACCTATTCTCCGGTGCAGCTGGCAGCAGATCCTGTAACCCTCTGCATTGATGCACTTTTACAGGGAACTGCACCACTGGGCTATTTTGCCTATCACGATATGTTTTACTATGGCTATGTCCGGCATCAGTCGTACTGTTTTATTGCAGGGCCAGTCAGCGAATTGGCAATTTCGGAACACGAATTGAAAAAACTGGGCTGTTCGCTGCATTTGCAGCCGGAACAGATTCCAGCGTTTGCAGTTGAGATGAAAACGCTTTCGGGGATGCACCTGGACACCCTTTTGCAGGCAATGATCCTGTACAATTTCACAGTCAACCGAACCATGTACGACATTTCTGATCTGCGGATCCAGCAAAAGGAACAGAAAACCATTACAGCAGAAATGAAAGAAAATGAGATCCTGTCCGATCCGGAAAACAGAGATCCAGAAGGGTACATGCGTTCTCTGTCGATCGAACAGGACATCATTCGGAAGGTGCAGCAGGGGGATGTAGACGGCTTGATCGATGGTGCAACAAAAATTCCGGCAGTTCGTTCCGGACAGCTTGCACCGCAGCTGCTGCGGCATCACAGGAATTTTTTCATTCGGCTGGAAACCATTGTTTCCCGCGCAGCGATCCAGGCTGGTCTGCCTGCCGAAGAAGTTTTGGAAACGGAGGAACACTACATTTCCAGATGCGAATCCCTGCCGGACATGGAACGCATCAAGAACTTGCAGTATCACATGATCCTGGACTATGCCGATCAGGTGCGAAAGCTGAAACAGTGTGGCGGCAGCCAGTCCCGATTGGTGCGAAATGTGTTGCAGTACATCCGCAGCCATATGGCAGAACCGATCCGCACCGCAGACATTGCAGCATATTGCGGTAAAAGCCGCGGCGGACTGACTACGGAATTCAAAAAACAAACCGGCAGGACGCTGTCTGATTTTATCCAGCAGCAAAAAATGCAGGAGGCAGAAACACTGCTGTTGAAAACAGAGCAAAATCTCTCCCAGATCAGCAGTCTGCTGGGTTTCTCGTCCCAGAGCCATTTTACACGGGTTTTCAAAGAAGCTTACGGTATGACACCCACAGAATTTCGAAAATCGCAGGGATAAAATTCACTTTACAAATATATAAATCACATGACAATTCTGCAATACAAGAAATCTTCCTTCTGTTATAATGAATGTAGTTTGAATCAAAAATTACAGCAACAGAAGGAGGATGTTTTTGTATGAACAAGCAAAAATGGCTGGCGGGACTGACTGCGGCAGTATGCT